>JAEEPD010000032.1 GCA_016284575.1 Bacillota bacterium
CGCTGACTGTAAGTGTGGAACTGCCGGGTACGGAGCTGGATGACAATGGAAACCGCAGAGGGGATATCTACTATGGTTTTTCCCCGGACTTTTATACTATGGATGAAAGGTCCAGCCTTGAAAGCTATGTCATACTGAAGCTGATGGAACATTTCCGCATTCCGGTGCTGGAGGACCAGTACGTTCAGATACAGCTCTACAGGCCAAATAACGGCACAGGCACCAGCCATGCACAGACCTCGGGTACCATGTTTGAGGAAAAGGGGGGAGACGGCTTTTCCCTTTATACGAACAGCTTTGCCACAGATGATGGAATATACTTCTGGTTCAACAACAGGACCTTTAAGGGAGAACTTATCGATACCAGCCATATCCCTGAGGGCTATGGCATATATCTGCTGCCTGTGGGGAATTTTGATTTCAGAAATACGGAAGGTGAGATCATCCATGTGGAAAAGGGCGTGGATGTGGACAGCTTCAGGCTTTTCTATCCTGTGAACGAGGAGGATGAGATAAGAAGCATCTGGGTGGATCCCGATGGGGAGCGTCTGCTGCTCCACAGGATAAGCGAAGGCCGCTACCTGGTGGATGTGATAGATACGAAGAGAGGCGAAAAGCTGCAGGAGATAGAGGTGGCCACGGAGGATGAGTACCTGTCCTTCTATGACGGCGGCGGACGCTATTACAATATCCAGGAAGAAGCCCGGGAGGAGTTCGAACTGGTATGGATAGGCGGAAAAAGGCTTGTGGCCATAACCGAGGTCTCGGAGGGCTGCTACGGTATATCCGTGGACTGCCAGCTGACTCAGGCGCAGCAGGAGGATACGGACCTGAAAAGAATAGACTCCGTTCCGGCAAAAGTCATGCTCTGGGACGGCGAAAGGCTGGTCATAGCATGCATAAGGATGAGCTGGCAGTCCGATGAGAGGGGAGTATCATGGTACAATTACGGCTGCGGCCCCGGAATTTACGTGTTCAGTGGCTCACGTCTGGAGTTTCAGGGCAGGATAAACAGCAGCCTTGAGCTGGTCAACCCGGCTCAGTATTACTCATCTAATAATACCTTCGTGATGCCCTTCGGCTATCTGCCTCTGACCATAAAGGGCGAGTAGCCAGAGGCGTTTGGGCCCGCGAAATAAGGCTTGACAGAGCTATCTCTAAGTGATATATTACATGCAATTTCATAAACAAAGGCGATGAAAAGGACGCCTGCGCACGGAACTGACAGAGAGGGCCCCACTTTGGTGGAAGGGGCAGGAGGGAAGGGCGCTGTGGCCACCACCTTGGAGCTGCCCGGTGAAAGCAAAACAAGTAGCCAGGGACGGGATCTCCCGTTACAGAGAACTCGAGCGACGCAGCCGGACTCGCAGAAAGCCGGGAAGGGCAGCGTAAGCAGGGTGGAACCGTGGAATACGAAACCGTATCTCACCCCTGTGTAAAACAGGGGTGATTTTTATTTTTGAAAAAGCCCCGCAGCTCAGAGCTGACCTGCCCCGCCAAGGGCAGGCAGCTGAAATCACGGAGGAAAACAAAATGGCAGAAGAAATCAGAGCAGCAGAAGAACAGGCTGCAGAAAACAAGTATTCATTTGAAAACGAGGAGTACAGGCAGACCTACTGGCATACCTGTTCCCACATCATGGCTCAGGCCATAAAGAGACTCTGGCCGGAGTGCAAGCTGGCCATCGGACCTTCCATCAAGGAGGGCTGGTACTACGACATCCAGGCTCCCTTTGCCTTCACACCGGAGCACATGGAAAAGATCGAGGCAGAGATGAAGAAGATCATCAAGGAGAACCTGCCTCTTGAGCGCTTTGAGCTGCCCAGAGAGGAAGCTCTCAAGTTCATGGAGGAGAAGGAGGAGCCCTTCAAGATCGAGCTCATCAACGACCTGCCCGAGGATGCCGCCATCAGCTTCTATAAGCAGGGCGAATTCACAGATCTTTGCGCCGGCCCCCACGTGGACCGCACAGGCCGCATCAAGCACAACGCCTTCAAGCTTCTTACCTGCAACGCAGCCTACTGGAGAGGCGACAGCAATCGCGAGACTCTTCAGAGGATCTACGGCATCGCCTTCCCCAAGAAGGAGGAGCTGGAGGAGTACCTGGAGCGCATAGAAGAAGCAAAGAAGAGAGACCACAGAAAGCTTGGCAGAGAGCTCGGACTCTTCGCCTTCAGAGATGAGGCGCCCGGCTTCCCCTTCTTCCTGCCCAAGGGACTTATCCTTAAGAACAAGCTCATCGAGTACTGGAGATCCGTACGTATGAGCAGAGGCTATGTGGAGATCTCCACACCTCAGATCATGCGTCAGACCCTGTGGGAGACCTCCGGTCACTGGGATCACTATAAGGACAACATGTACACCACAGTGATCGACGACGAGCTCTTCTGCATCAAGCCCATGAACTGCCCCGGCTCCATACTGGTTTACGAGCTGGAGCCCCACAGCTACAAGGAGCTGCCCCTGCGCTACGGCGAGCTGGGCATCGTCCACAGACACGAGCTTTCCGGCGCTCTTCACGGCATGTTCAGAGTAAGATGCTTCACTCAGGACGATGCGCACATCCTGCTAGCCAAGGAGCAGATCAGAGACGAGGTTGTAAACGTCACAAGGATCATCGACGAGATGTACAGCACCTTCGGTCTTTCCTACAAGATCGTGCTCTCCACCATGCCCGAGGACCACATCGGTACCAGAGCGGACTGGGAGGTTGCTGAAAACGCCCTGGCAGACGCCATCACATCCATCGGCAAGACCTACGAGATCAACCCCGGCGACGGCGCCTTCTACGGCCCCAAGCTGGACTTCCATGTAACAGACTCCCTTGGCAGAGTATGGCAGTGCGGCACCATCCAGCTGGACTATCAGCTGCCCGGCCGCTTCGGCATCGACTTCATCGACGCAAATTCCGAGAAGCAGGTACCTGTAATGATCCACACCGTTTCCTACGGCTCTCTTGAGAGATTCATGGGCATCATCACAGAGCACTTCGCAGGCGCCTTCCCCACATGGCTGGCTCCCGTTCAGGTGAAGATCCTGCCCGTAACCGACAGAGCGCACCAGTATGCCGACAGCGTCAAGTACATGCTGGAGAGCTCCGGCTTCCGCGTAGAGGTGGACAAGAGAAGCGAAAAGGTTGGCAAGAAGATCCGCGACGGCCAGATGGAGAAGGTCCCCTACATGCTGATCGTAGGCGACAAGGATATCCAGGACAATACCGTTTCTCCCAGACACAGGGTTGACGGAGACCTGGGCGCCATGGGCATCAAGGAATTCACTGACATCCTGACAAAGGAAGTAAACAGCAAGAGCCTGAAGTAGCAAAGGCTTCTTCTTAGGAAAACGATATAAGAACGACTTATGAAAAGACGTCCGTTACAGGGCGTCTTTTTTATTTCTGTCAATAATTATTAAATTAATGTTGTGATTTAGTATTTAAAATTGTAATTGCTAAAAATGGTAATTTATAGTTGAATTCAGCACTTCAATATGCTATTATATGGAAAATCGTGCAGAGAGAGGAAAAGAAATGATAAAAGCTGCTGTTTATTCCAAAGATGAAGCTTACGCAAAGGCGGTCTCCCTCGGGCTGATGGAGAACAGAGACGGCGTATATGTGAATGTCGTTTCTGAGCAAAGCCAGCTGGAGGCTGAGGACTGGGATGTGAGGCTTGAGCTGGAGGAGTACTGTTCCCTTGGAGAAATACTAGAAAACTACGATGCTCAGCTGGATGTCCCGGCAAGGAGGGCATTGCCATGCAGCCCCTCCTGCAGGCTCATAGGCGTAAGCTCCGCATACGGAGGAATGGGACAGAGCACAGTCTGCAGAGCCCTTGGGGGACTGCTGTCAGCCGGATTTCAAAAGCGGGTACTATATATCGATCTTTCCGGCCGCGCGGGAGGCTTTCAGGAGCCTGAAGGCGCAGGACCGGACCCCGGCGAGATGCTTTACCGCATCACCTGTGAGAACAGGGATCCAAGGGTCTATGAAAGCGCTCTGGCAAGGGATGAATACGGGCTGAGGGAATTTTCATGGAGCTGCGGCTTTACGCCAGCCGCGAAGCTTACGGAGCCTGAAGCCGACGGCTTTGTCAGAGGCTTTGCCTCAAGCGGTATGTTCGATGCGATCATCCTGGATACAGAGTACAGGTTGCCTGATCAGAGATTTTTCGCCAGGATGTGCGAGGAGAATGTGCTGCTTAAGCCTGCCTTCGGATTCGCTCCACTGCACGATTTTTATGAAGCCTGGCTCCGGGCGGGGCTGGGCAGTGAAAGCCGGAGAAGACTGCATATAGTGGATCTTTCCCAGCTCGGGCGGCCGGTAGCCCCTGATGATTCCGACATATATTCGGAGCTCGGGGCGCTGCTGCTGCCCCTGGCAGAGGACCTGGCCGGCAGGCTGCAGGAGCTTTAGGAGGAGAAATGCTGGAAAGGGAAGAGAAAAAGCGTCCCTCGGTGGATGCCATAGCAGAGCGTATAAGGCTTCACATGGCAGAGTCACCCGCCTCCGTCACCGATGAGACCGTTCATGAGCTGATCCTTAAGGAGGTGCTTGGAGATGAGGAGCTTTCAGGCCTGAGTCAGTCCGAAAAGAAGCGCCTTATAAGGCTTGTATTCTGCACTCTGCGCTGCGAGCTTGAGATTCTGCAGGACCTGCTGGACGATCCTCTGGTGAACGAGATCATGGTCAACGGCCCAAAGAACATCTTCGTTGAGCGCTGCGGCTCCATAAGCCGCATGGATATCGCCTTTGAGAGCGCCGCAAGGCTGGAGCAGGTGATACAGCGCATAGCCGCAAGGGTGGGCCGGGAGATAAACGAGCTGAACCCTATAGTTGATGCCAGACTTTCCGACGGCTCAAGAGTGAATGCAGTCTTCAGCAATGTGGCCCTGGACGGTCCCATACTCACCATAAGAAAGTTCGGGACCAGCCGCATGGATATGGAGCAGCTGATAGAGCAGGGGGATATAAGCCGGGAAGCGGCGGATTTCCTAAAGCTCATGGTGGAGGCCAGATACAATATCTATGTGAGCGGAGGCACAAGCTCAGGGAAGACCACTTTCCTGAACATACTGTCGGATTTCATCCCTCCGGACGAGCGGATAATCGTGATCGAGGACTCCGCGGAGCTTCAGCTGAGGGGCTGCGAGAACCTTGTAAGGCTGGAGGCCAGGGCTGCCAATGCCCAGGGCTACGGCTCCGTAAGCATAAGAGAGCTCATAAAGGCCAGCCTTCGAATGCGGCCTGACAGGATCATCGTGGGCGAGACCCGCGGGGAAGAGGTCATAGACATGCTTGCCGCAATGTCAACGGGCCACGACGGCTCCCTGTCAACGGGCCACGCCAATTCCCCCAAGGGGATGCTTGGCAGGCTGGAGACCATGGTGCTGGCCAATTCGGACTTCCCTCCGGATGCAACAAGGCGGCAGATAGCCCAGGCTATAGAGCTGATAGTGCAGCTTCAGAGAAGCCCGGACGGACACAGGCGGGTGGTGGAGATAAGCGAGGTTACCGGCCTTTCCGGTGGAGAGATAATGCTTTCGCCCCTCTTCGTCTACCGTCCGGGGGAGGGGCTGTCGCCCACAGGCAATGAACTTTCGAACACATGGAAATTATCGATTATGAAAAGTACACACTGAGTCCTAAGGAAAGGCTGGATTACTATCTGGTGGCCTGCACGGGGCTGTTCCTTCTGGGCATGCTTTTCTACAGGAGCCTGTGGGCCTCTGTTTGCCTTTCTGGGCTCGCAAAGCTGCTGGAGGGGAAATATATCGACCACCGCATAAAAAAGCGCAGGAAAGGCCTTTTAGACGGTTTCAGGGACCTTCTGTACGCTCTGTCCTCCTCGCTGGCTTCCGGACACCAGATGCCGAAGGCTGTGGCGGAGGCAAAGGAGGAGATTAAGGCGGTCTACGGAGAGGATGCTGACATTTACCGGGAGCTGCTTTACATGAGCCGCTCCTATGAAAGCGCCAGGATGGACATGGAGGAGCTGTGGACGGATTTCGGGGAGCGCAGCGGGCTGTGGGAGATACAGCAGTTCGCCTCTGCCTACAGAGTGTGCCGCAGGAGCGGAGGCAGCATGGAGGATGTGGCTCTTAAGTCAGCGGATCTTCTTCTGGACAAGCTGTCCTTTCAGTCGGAGCTGGATGCCCTGATGGCCCAGAGCCGTCTGGATATACTGCTGCTCTGCCTCATTCCTCTGGTGATACTGGTCTTTCTGAATATGTTTTCATACAGCTATATCAGCCTGATGTATGAAAGCCTTGCAGGAAGGCTGATCATGACTCTGGCCCTTGGCATAGCGGGAGGTGCGGCCCTATGGAGCGCAAAAATACTGGATATAGGCTTTTAGCCCTTCTGGAGGACAGGCGGCCCGCAAAGCTGAGGCGCAGGGCCTGGGTGCTTCCAGAAAGCTACATGCTGGAGGCGCTGGAGAAGGGGAGCGAGAACGTCTTCGTTAAGAGGCTGCTTCTTCTGGCAGCTGTATCAGGGCTTCTTATAATTGCCGCGCTGGCGGCGGGGCTGCTGAGTCCAGGGCTGGAGGAGGCCTTAAAGCGGCCTCCCTACGGAAGCGAAGCAGGAGAGCTTAGCCTGGAGCTGGAAATGAGCCTCGGAAAGCAGCAGCTTTCTGAGACTGTGGACGTACTGGTCCAGCCGGAACGGCTGGGGGCTGCAGCAGCGGACAAGATGTTCGATGAGCTCTGGGAGCAGCTTCCCGGGATCATGTATGAAGGGCTTCTGAGCTCTGTCAGCGGGGATCTTAAGCTTCCTCAGGAATATGGGGAGGGAAGGGTCAGGCTCTTTTGGGAAAGCTCAGCGCCTTCGGTGGTTTACGATGACGGCTTCATAGATTTTCTTGAGGCCTCTCAGGGGCAGCGCATAAGCCTTGTGTGCAGCGCCGAGGCGGGGGATTTTACCGACCGAAAAGAGTTTACTGTGATCATAGACAAGGCTTCCGCAGAGCTTGAAAAAAGCTTTCAGAAACGCATGGAGCTGCTGTCTCTTGAGCTTTCGGCTTCGGACAGCGGCCTGAGGCTGGAGCTTCCCGAGGAGGCTGCAGGTGCAAGGCTTGACTGGCGGCTCTCAAAGGGCTCCGCTGTAGTGCCTCTTATACTTATGTCGGCTCTTCTTGGCCTTTTTCTTTATTTCAGCCGCTACGACAGTCTGGAAAAAAAGCTTAAGAGTGATGCTGAAGCCTTCAGAAACGAGCTTCCAAATATGATACTCCAGCTCATTCTGCTGCTGAATGCGGGGCTGGTGTCCACTGCGGCCTTTGAGGAGCTGCTGGAGCAGAACAAAAAGAGCAGCAATCCGCTCTATATCCAGCTCCGGCTTGCAATGCAGCGCTGCAAAGGCTCCAACAGCAGCTTCAGCTCAGAGCTCTACAGCCTGGCCAGGCGCAGCGAATCCAAGGAATTCATACGCTTTGCGAATCTGGTGTACGAAAACAGCGCCAGGGGGACTCAGCTGGCTGAAAAGCTGGAAAGGGAGCGGAGCAGCATGTGGAACAGCAGGCTGAACATGGCCAAGGCCAGGGCTAAGACAGCTGAAACAAAGCTGAGCTTTCCGCTGCTTCTCCTGCTGCTGTCGGTGGTGATGATCTCCATTGCCCCCGCATTTCTTCAGATGAATACATAGAAAGGAAATTGACATGAATGCTTTTATCATTAACTTTATGAATATTCTGCGCAGAAGACGGGAGGGCATGGAGCTGGTCCAGGTGGCCATACTCATCGCCATCGCCGTGGCACTCGGAGTCATATTCAAAGGCCAGATAACCAAATTCGTTAATGATGTATTTAAAAATCTTTTCAAAAGCGGCTTCTAGGAAGCGGGGCTCTGCCGCTGTGGAGGCGGCTGTGATCTTTCCCCTGGTGATACTTTGCGCAGCGCTGGTGGTCACCACCGCGCTGGATCTTTACGAAAGGATAGCGGATGCATCTGATGGACACAGAGAGGACGCGGTGGAAAAGCTTCAGGAAAAAAGGCTACTCATCTATCTTTCTGCTTATAATTTTAGCTTCGATGCTGGGCCTCATACTGGCTGTTACGGAGGCTTCGTACATAAAGAGCTCCGGGAGCCTGGCGGAAAATCTCTGCCTGGTGACCGGACGCTCTCTGATGTCCGAATATCAGCGGGAGCTGTCGGAGCGCTACGGGGTCTTCGTCCTCTGTCCATCGGAGGAGAAGCTGGGGGAGCTGGCAGAGTTTTATATCCAGTCTCACATAGAAAAGAGCAGCATGTTTCTTAAGCTGCGGCTTGAAGCCGTGACTGTCAATTCGGAGGAATATCCGGCTCTTGACACGGGGCTTTTCATGAAGCAGCTTACAGACCTGGGGAAGCTGAGCGCGGCAAAAACGGCTCTTTCCATGGCCGATCTTGGCTCGGTCTGCGACTGGCTGGGTGAGCTTGGCGGGATTTCCCTTAAGGATATAAGGGAGAGCATCAACGCGCTTTCTGTTGTCGTTCCCGACGAGGATACAGAGGGCATGAGCGAAGAGGAAAAGAAGGCGGCGGATAAGCGGAAAAAGGAAGCCGAGGATGAAGCCGGGCGCCTGGAGGGCTTTAAGCAGAGCCTTAAGCAGGCTACAGAAAGCCCTGATTACGAGAAGGATGCCGAGGTCGGAGAGGAGCGCATTATCTCTAACGAAATGGCTGAAAGTCTGCCCTCCGGGCTTCTTGGCTTTGACAGCAGAAACAGCCTTCTTCTTTCCGGCGGCATATTCAACGCCGCAGAGGGCTTTTTCTGCAATGAGTATATAGTCTCCACCTGTTCCAGTGCCCTCAGGGAAACTGAAAACAGCTTTCTTGATGCTGAGGCGGAATACATTCTGTTTGGAAAGAGCTCGGACAGCGGAAATACGGCGGCCTTCAAGCGCTCTCTTTTTCAGCTGCGCCTGGTAATAAGAACGGCAGAAAATCTTAAAGATCCCGCAAAGCTGGCAGCCTACGAGGCTTCGGCGGCAGGGCTTCCCTTCATCCCTCTCCCCGCTGCAGTAGCGGCCCTTGCAGCCATCGAGGGAGGCGCTCAGGCAAGAGCCGATGTGGCAGCCATCTGCTCCGGTCTTAAGGTGGGACTAGGTCCCTCGCAGGCCTTCGGCTCCTACAGCGATTACCTCAGGGTGATGCTGTTTCTGCTGCCCTCAGAGGAAAAGGCCGCAAGGCTCATGGACATAATGGAGCTGAACATATCCCGCATGGAGGGCTGCAGCTTCTGCTTTCAGGACTGCTCCTTCGGCTTTGAGCTTACAGCAGAGTTTTCAAGAGGCAAAATAGTACAGAAGCATGAATACCTTTAGGCGTTTTGGAAAAAGAGGCTCGGTGGTCATCGATGCCGCCATAGCTCTTCCCATCTTTCTTCTTGCCATGGGATTGGTGCTCTGCCTGATGCTTCAGCTGGAGGCGGAGGAGCACAGGTTCTGCGAGCTGAGGGACAGGGCCCTTTCCGACATGGAGATCAGGGGGGCTGTAAGTGTGCTGAGCCGTGGAAATCTCAGGGTGAATGGGGTCAGAGAGCTTAAAGCCAAAGTAAAGCTTAAGCTTCCCTCCATAAGCGACAGGACCCGGACCGATGCTTTGGAATATCTGGTGTACAGACCCTTTACCGGAGCTCAGGGCAGCGGAGGCGATGATAAATCAAGGGTCTTCGTCTTCCCCAAAAGGGGACAGCGCTATCACATAAGAAGCTGCGTCATCCTTCAGGAGGGAGCCATTCAGACCGTGTTAAGCAGAGAGCTCAGAAAGCGCTACAGCGCCTGCAGCATATGCAGACCCGAAAGGCTTGCAAACGGAGCTCCTGTCTACATGTTCAGTTCATCAAGCACCATGTTCCACAGAAAAAGCTGCGCCTGCATAAGCAAGGCCTTCATCTCCATGAGCCGTTCTCAGGCCGAGGAGGAGGGGTACACGCCCTGCATGATATGTTTTGGAGGGAGCATTGAATAGAGCGGTTGTAATAAAAGAATATGAGCTGCAGCCGGGGACCGTGCCCTCCTATGTGCTCCTTCAGAAGGGTCTCAGAGTCTGCAGGGAGCTGGTTCCCTTCGTGTGGGCTCAAAGCTCCGAAGGCAGGCTTTTCATAAGGCTTGGAAGCGGCGGACTTCTGGATTCCCGCAGCTTTCTGAGCTCCTTTCCCTCCGGGAGCCTGGATGCCTTCAGAGCGCTGCTTCTGCTTCTTTCCCGCATCTGCGCTTCGGTCATAAAACTCAGGGATCTTTTCATAACAGAGGAGATGCTTAGAATCAGGCCTGAACAGGTCTTCGTTGAGCGAAGGCCTGGTAACAGGCGCTCTTTAGATGCCAGGCTGGCCCTTGGCAGCGGGGGACCTCTTCATCTGCAGCTTCTGGACTTTCTTGAGGCGGCGGAAATCTCCGTTCCGGGCTGCAACGCAGCTCTCGTAGAAAAAAGACTGAAGGAAAGTCTTTCTCTCAGAAGCATGACCCCTGAGGATCTTTTCGCCTTCTTCAGCCTATGGCTTCTTCAGCTTTGAGCGAAGGCCCCGATCCTTATGAGCCTGATTCACAGTTTAAGCTTTAAAAAGCCCCGGTCCCGTGATAAAATAATCCTTTAGGAGTGTAAAGCAAATGAAAGAAATCGTACTTGCTGAGCATGCGGGGTTTTGCTTCGGCGTGAAAAGAGCTGTGGATGCAGCTTATGCACAGCTGGAAAAGGCTAAGGCTGAGGGCGTTCAGCTCTACTGCCTCGGAGAGCTTATCCACAATAAAAACGTGACCGGGGAGCTGGCTGAAAAGGGTCTTAAGATAATTGCAGATCCTGCGGAGGCGGAGCCCGGTGCAAGGCTGCTCATAAGGGCTCACGGAGAGCCGGAGGCCACATATAAAAAGGCAAAGGAGCTGGGGCTGGAACTGGTTGATGAGACCTGCCCTCTGGTCTACAGGATACATAAGCTTGCCATGGATTCAGAAAAGGAGGGCCGCTGGTTCGCCGTGATAGGCGATGCAGCTCATCCCGAGGTTCAGGGCATACTGGGAAGCACGGGCATGGCTCTCGGCGCTGTCTACTCCGCGGAGGAAGCCCGGGCTATGGCTGAGGCCAACAAGGACAAGGCCATAACACTGGCTGCCCAGACCACCATCACCAAGGCAAAATTCGCTGAATGCAGTCAGATATTCAGAGAAACAGTTCCGGATCTGAGGGTAGAGGACACCATCTGTCTGGCTACAAAGGAGCGTCAGGACGCAGCCATGAAGCTGGCTGAAAGCTCCGATCTTATGGTGGTTATCGGCGATAAGGGAAGCTCAAATACAAGAAAACTCTACGAGATCTGCAGTGAAGCATGCAAATCTGTAATTTTCGTTGAAAAATCGGATGATTTGGACTTGAAACTTATTGAAAAGTATAATAAAATAGGCGTTGCGGCTGGAGCTTCAGCTCCTGAACGCATAATTAAGGAGGTTATTGCCACAATGAGTGAACTTATCACTAAGACCAATCAGAACGAAGAGATCAACGAAATGGCCGCTTTCATGGACGAGATCGAAAAGTCCCTGAAGCTCCCCGGCAGAGGAGAGGTAGTTACCGGATCCGTAGTTCAGGTCACAAAGAACTATGCTGTTATCAATCTGGGATGCAAGAAAGACGGAATGCTCCCCAAGGAAGAAGCAGCGCTCGAAGAAGGTCAGGAAATGACTGATGCTTTCCACGAAGGAGACGAGATCCAGGCCAAGGTCGTTAAGACCGATGACGGCGACGGAAACATCCTGCTCTCCAACAAGAGACTCCAGTCCGGAGAAAACTGGGAAGAGGTCAACAGCCTGGCCGGTTCAGACGAGGTAATCAATGTTACCGTTGTTAAGGAAGTCAAAGGCGGCGTAATCGCAAACTACAAGGAAGTCTCCGGATTCATTCCCTTCTCTCAGCTCTCAGATCATTACATCGAAAGTGCAGCTGACTACATCGGAAAGACCCTGCCGGTTAAGGTTTCCAGAGTTGATGTCAAGAGAAACAAGGCTGTCTTCTCCCACAAGGCTTTCCTTAACGAGGAAAAGAGCAAGAAGATTGCCGAGATCTGGAGTCAGCTCAATGTTGGCGATGTAGTAGAAGGTAAAGTCATGAGATTCACCGACTACGGCGCATTCGTAGACATCGGCGGAATTGATGGCCTTCTCCATATTTCCGAGATCTCCTGGGGCAAGCTCAGACATCCTCAGGAAGCACTCTCCATCGGACAGATCGTCAATGTCAAGATCCTCAGCATGAATGCCGAAAAGGGTAAGATCTCCCTTGGCATGAAGCAGAACAATCCCGAACCCTGGTCCGTGATCGACGAGCAGTATGAAGTCGGCCAGATCGTAAAGGGCAAGGTAGTTCAGATCAAGGACTACGGCGCATTCGTAGAACTTGCTCCCGGACTTGACGGACTCGTTCACATTTCCGAGGTTGCTCACAAGAGAGTAAACAAGATCTCTGACGAACTGGCTATCGGTCAGGAAGTAGACGCAAAGATCCTTGACATCGACAAGGAAAAGAGAAGAATCTCCCTGTCCATCAAGGCTTGCATCGAGCCCCCCACAGCCGAAGAGATCGAGGCTGCAAAGGCTGCCGCAAAGGCTGCTGAAGCTGCAAAGGAAGAGGCTCCTGCAGAGGCTGCTCCCGAAGCTGCCGCAGAGGAAGCTCCCGAGGCTCCTGCTGAAGCATAAGAGCCAGGCCATGCAGGATGGTCCTGCATGATCAAAAAGATTAAAAACAGAGCATCACAAGCGGTGCTCTGTTTTTGTCCGTTATCTTGCAGGCTGCTGATCTGCACTGGTTTTCGCAAAAGGGGGAAGAACATGTCAACTTATGTTATGTCCGATATCCATGGTGAATACGGCAAATTCATGGAGCTGCTTCGGATAATAGATCTGAAGCCTTCGGACGATCTTTACGTGCTTGGCGATGTGCTTGACAGGGGCCCGCATCCCATAAGGTGCCTGCTCAGGCTCATGTCCATGCCTAACGCCCTCTGCCTTCTTGGAAATCACGAGCTCATGGCAGCCGGATGCCTGGGCTTTCTGATGAAGGAGATCACAGATAAATCTATAGAAGAAATGAGTGAAGCCAATGTGGATGAGCTCCTCCGCTGGGCTGTAAACGGCAGCAGGACCACCATAGACGAGTTTTATGCGCTTGACAGGGATCAGCAGGAGGATGTCCTGGATTTTCTTCATGAGCTGCCCCTTTATGAAGAGCTTACAGTCGGCGGACAGGACTATCTGCTGGTGCATTCCGGCCTTGGCAATTACAGCCCGGACAGGGCTCTTGAGGACTACAGCCTGGACGAACTTCTGTGGCAGCCTGTGGACTGCAGCATCAGGTATTTCGATGACATCATAACCATAAGCGGTCATACTCCAACGCAGCTCATCGAAGGAAACGAAAAGCCCGGCTATATATACCGGACTAATAATCATATCGCTATAGACTGCGGAGCCTGTTTCGAAGGGGGACGGCTGGCTGCTCTCTGCCTTGAAACAGGGGAGGAGTTTTACGCGCAGTGATCAGTAGGGATCCGTAAAGGATCCGGGGGCTGCTCCGCCCTTATAGATGGAGCTGAATACATCAAGTATCCCGTCCTCCTGCTGGCCATAGGCCCAGCAGCAGCTGCCTGCCAGCTTGTAGTAATAGACATAGCTGAGACGGTTTGCTATTGAACGTTTATCCTCGAGCCATATCCTCTTCAGGCCGTCATCATCAGTAAACTCTACATAATACTGTCCTATGTCGGTCTGCCATTCAGGCTTCAGCTTGTTTTCTTCTATGACCTTCCTTGCGGTCTTCATGCCTGCGGCATAGGACTTTATCTTTCGTCCGCTCTCCTCCACGGTCCAGACTCTGGTGTAGAAGGGGATACCCATAACCAGCTTGTCCGAGGGCACGTAAGTAAGGGCTGTTTCCATGGCCTCTCTGTAGAAATCCTGGCTGGAGACAGAGCCCGCATAGGTGCTGCCGGAATAGTGCTCGTCGTAGCTCATGACGCAGACATAATCGGCGGCCTTTCCAATTGCCTCGTAATCGTAGAGCTTCAGATTCCATACCTTCGGTACCATTACGTCCACGGAGAGGGTCATGCCCAGCCTTCCGGTATACTGGGACAAGGTGCTTACAAAGGCCGCCAGATTCTCCTTTATTTTTGCGGAATCCTGGCTGCTCAGGTCCTCGTAGTCCACATTTATCCCGTCCACGCCGTAAAGGCAGGTATAGAACAGATACTGTGCTATGGTCTTGTTCCTCAGACCTTCATCCGCCAGGACCTTTGTGGTGTAGTTGGTGGAGCCGCTGGCTGTGAAGTTGTTGTTTATGGTGGCCCAGACCTGGAAGCCCCGCTCGTGAGCCAGCTCCACATAGCCCTTGTCGCCCCAGTTTATGACATTTCCACCGCCATCCACCTCCTGGCTGAACCAGATGGGGGAGATGACGTCTATACCCGCGCTGCTGTCCGGTGGCAGGGGGCTTACTCCGCTGGTGGAGATGCTCTGCCATACGAGGTTGAATTTGCTGTTGCTTCGCTTTTTGGGCTGAGCCACATAGAGGAAGTCCGGTATTATCTCACCGTTTCCCAGGGGGCTGAAGTCGCTCTTGGATATATAGCACTCCCGGCCCTCTACAGTCCTGAGTCTGTACAGGCTCAGGGTTTCACCCACGATATAGGCGAGGCTGTCCTTTTTCAGGGTCAGATTTTCTCCATTGTCGCTGTATAAAGAAGCCGCAGCCTGCGCGTTTTCGCTTCTTACCCGGCCAAGATCGTTGCTTTTGAAGGAATTGATATCCACTCTTGAAATGTCCGTATAGCTGGAATTTGTAAGCTTTCCGGCGCTGTTCACCTTAAAGCTCAGCTTAGCCAGCTGCTGTATCAGATTCAGGGAAATATACTGCTCTCCCTGAATGTTTTTCAGCGGGATATAGCATTGTCCCGCGTTTTTCTTTATGAAAGCCGTGGTCTGTTCATCCCCGAACTGGGCATTCAGCTCAGCCGGGTCGATATATATCTTTCCGTCCTTTTGGTTGATCTCAAAGGCGCTGCAGTCGCCAAGCTCCTGCAGAGTCTCCACGTCAATATAGACATTGCCCTTTATGGTGCAAGCCTGATTCTTGTACTGTACTCCGTTGAAATAGATGTCGGCGTAATTGTATTCATCCAGCATGGAAGCGTGGATGGATATGGCCGAAAAGGCCAGAATTAACAGACATAAAAACAGAACTCTTTTTAATCTCATGATCCCTTTTCCTTTTGCTGTGCAGACTTTTGTACTGCTCAAAATATTATACTAAAAGTGGATAGGTATTTCAATGCCTGCGGACCTGTGAATTAAGTTCACAAAGTTTGAGATATACCAGATATCATATTTGTATATTTTACGCTGCTGTGTTATTATTAACCGATATGGGAGGCTGAGATGTTTTTTGATGCTGAAAAGATCACGGATTATATAATCATCGGACTTGCCGTGCTGCTTATCCTTTTGATGTTACTGCTGTTTTTCACCACCTTCAGGCTCATAAAGCAGCTGAAAAGGGAGCTTTCCAAAAGCAGAGAGGACAATTCCAGGCTGAAGGATGCTCTTGACGATGCCCGCAGGGACATAGAAGAGAGCAGGCGTGACGTTGAGCGCAGCATGCAGAGCCAGCAGAGCATGAGGCAGGAGCTCACCCAGAGCCTGCAGCTGGGTCTTGGCACCATAAACAAGTCCCTTACGGACAATACCATACAGATAGACAAGAAAATGGAGCACCTGAGGGGCTCGGTGGACCTTCAGCTGGACAAGATGAGGGCCACAGTGGATGAAAAGCTGCAGCAGACCCTTGAAGAAAGGCTCAGCAGGTCCTTTTCAGCCGTCAGGGAGAGCCTGGACCAGGTCTACAGAGGTCTGGGAGAGATGCAGACCCTGGCAGGCAGCGTGGGAGACCTGAAAAAAGTGCTGTCAAACGTCAAAAACCGCGGTATACTTGGAGAAATACAGCTGGGGGCCATACTGGAGCAGATCCTGTCGACCGATCAGTACCTTACCAACGTGAGTACCGTTCCGGGAAGCAGCGAGAAGGTGGAATTTGCGGTGCGCATGCCGGGAGCAGGGGATGATTCCGTGCTTCTGCCAATAGACGCAAAATTCCCCGGAGACAGCTACATTCAGCTGATGGATGCCTACGAGGCCGCCGACAGCGCAGCCATAGCTGCCGCAAGAAAAACCCTGATAAACGTCATCAGAAAAGAGGCCAAGGACATACATGACAAGTATGTGGAGGCTCCATATACAACGGATTTTGCGGTCATGTTCCTTCCCTTTGAGGGCTTGTACGCGGAGGCGGTGAATCTGGGCCTTCTTGAGACCCTTCAGAGGGAGCAGAAGGTGATGATAGCCGGTCCTTCAACCATGGCGGCGCTTCTGAATTCCCTGCAGATGGGCTTCAGAACTCTGGCCATACAGAAGAACGCCGGCCAGGTCTGGAAGGTGCTGGACGCTGTAAAATCGGAGTTTGACAAGTTCGGAGCGGTGCTTCTTAATACCCAGCAGAGGCTGAACCAGGCTAATGCAGAGCTGGACAAGCTGGTGGGCACCCGCACCAGAGCGATTCAGAGAAAGCTTTCTCAGGTCCAGAGCCTGGAGGATCCAGATGCGGACGCTGACCAGATGGTAATAAAGCTTTCCGACAGCTCCTGGCAGGCAGGAATAGACCGGGACGGAGATCTCAGTGGATAGAAAAAGATAAATAATGAGAGTTATCGCCATCGCAGACCTTCACCTTTCCCTTGGTGAGGGCATCA
>JAEEPD010000033.1 GCA_016284575.1 Bacillota bacterium
CGCCGGACCTTAAGGTGGCGTAGCAGCAGGTGCCGTAGCAGATAAGGGGAAGCGCGCAGGAAGCTACAAGAAGAAGCCGCCTGGCCAGATCCTTGATCTCCGGCGTGGTGTTGTAGAGGTTCGGTATGGCCGGCGTCACCAGGGCCATCACCACCGCTATCACCGTACAGAGAGCCACCGCAAAGGCGATGCACTGCTTGTCCTCCTTCACCGCCCTGTCCAGATCTCCGGAGCCCAGCACCTGACCCACGTTTATGGCCACCACGTCCATCAGTGCGAAGGCCACGCAGAAGAAGAGCTGGGTGATGCTGGAGCATATGTTCATGGCGGAGACCACGTCCAGTCCCCTCATGGAATAGCTCTGGGTAAGGAAGGCCTGGCCGAAGGACCAGAGCATCTCGTTTATGAGCATGGGAAGGCCCAGCTTAAGAGACGCCTTAAGCACGGACTTTTCTATGCGGAAATTGCTGTATATGCCCTTTATGTAGGGGCAGCGATCCGTGTGGGTGTGGGCGTAGATGACCACGATAAGCATCTCCACTATGCGGGAGAGCACCGTGGCATAGGCTGCGCCGTTGACCCCAAGGGCCGGTGCGCCGAACTTTCCGAAGATCAGGACGTAGTTGCCCACCAGGTTCACGAATACCGCTGTGATCCCTGCCACCATGGGTATGAGGGGCTCAGAGCATTGCCGCAGAGTGCCCGCGTAGACATCCTTTATACCGAAGGGAAGCAGGCCTATCATCATGATAGCCACATACTGCTGGGCGTAGGAGAAGGTGGCCTCCATGTCCAGCCCTGCTTCGCTTTCGTGAAGGTAAAGCCTAAGAAGAGGATCCCTGAAGCCCGCGTAGATGATGAAGCCCGCGCTCAGAACTATCAGCACCGCTAAAAGCTTTATCCTGTGGGTTCCCCTTACACCCTCCATGTCCCTGTTTCCGTAGTACTGGGCTGTAAGGATGCCGGCGCCCTCGTGGGCTCCGAAGATGCAGATGTTCACCACAAAAAGCAGGTGGTTTACTATGGCCACACCGCTCATGGGCTCCGTACCCACCTGCCCTACCATCAGATTGTCAAGCAGGTTTACGAAATTGGTTATTACGTACTGCACCAGCATGGGTATCAGTATGCGTATTATCTTCCTGTAAAAGGCTTTATCGCCGATAAGATCTCTCATATTCACCTCACTGCATATATTCTAAAGCCCATTTACTGTAATGTCAAAGACAATAAAAGAGCTCCCCGTATAAGCGGCGAGCTCTTTTTCAACTGACAGCTTTATTACTTGTTGTCGTCAAAGATCTTGAATCTTTCCTTGGGGCTGTAGGAGGTGTGGAGCAGCTCTTCAGCGATCTCGCTGCCGGGCTTGCCCAGGAATTCCTTGTACAGCTGCTGGATCTGAACGTTGTCGGAGGAAACGCGCAGCTCCTGCTTAACGTCCTCGTCGTACAGAGCCTTCATACGGAGCTTTCTGTAGCCGTCGCCAAGCTTGCCGTTCTTGATCTTGGAGGGAACGATGGGCTGGCCGCCGCCGTTGATGCAGCCGCCGGGGCATCCCATGACCTCTATGAAGGTGTATTTTGAGGTGCCGGCCTTTACCTGCTCCAGAAGCGGCTTAGCGCAGCTCATGGAGGAGGTGATGGCGATCCAGATCTTGGTGCCGTTCAGGTCGACCTCAGCTTCCTTTACGCCCTCAAGTCCTCTGCAGGCCTCGAAGTCTACCTTCTCAAGCTTGACGCCGTCCAGCTGCTGCTTTACGGTTCTCAGAGCAGCCTCCATAACGCCGCCGGTGGCGCCGAAGATTACGGCTGCGCCGGTGTAGTCGCCGAAGAGATCGGGGTCGAAGCCCTCATCGGGCAGCTCGTTGAACTCGATGCCGAACATCTTGATCAGTCTTGCGCACTCTCTGGTGGTCAGGACCGCGTCAACATCCACATATTCGCCGGTCTTGCACTCGGGGCGCTGGATCTCGGTCTTCTTTGCGATGCAGGGCATGATGGAAACCACGAAGATATCCTTGGGATCCACGTTGTTTCTCTTAGCCCAGTGGGTCTTGATCATAGCGCCCAGCATCATGTGCGGGGACTTGGAGGTGGACAGATGGGGCAGCAGCTCGGGGTACTCGTACTCGATGTACTTGATCCATCCGGGAGAGCAGGAGGTGAACATGGGGAGAACGCCGCCGTGGGTGACTCTCTCCAGCAGTTCGTTGCCCTCCTCCATGATGGTCAGGTCAGCGCCGAAGTTGGTGTCATATACTCTGTCGAAGCCGCAGCGGCGCAGAGCAGCAGCCATCTTGCCGGTAACGGCGGTGCCGATGGGTAGGCCGAACTCTTCGCCAAGGGCAGCTCTTACAGCAGGAGCGGTCTGTACGATGACGGTCTTGGAGGGATCGTTCAGCGCAGCGATGACCTTATCGATGTCTTCCTTCTCGTGAAGAGCGCCGGTCGGGCAGTTGATGACGCACTGACCGCACTGCATGCAGTTTACGTTTGCGAAGCTGGTGTTGTAGACAGGAGCCATGATGGTGTTGAAGCCACGGTTCTCCAGGCCCAGAACGCCCAGTCCCTGTACCTTGCGGCAGGTCTGGATGCAGCGCTCGCACAGTATGCACTTGGTGGTGTCGCGGACGATGCCCCAGCTGAAGTCGTCATAGGTGGCCGGAGTCTTCTCGCCCTGGAACTTGTTCTCGCGGATGCCCAGCTCCTCAGACAGGGTCTGCAGCTCGCAGTTCTGGTTCCTGATGCAGGACAGGCAATCCTTGGAGTGGTTGGAGAGCAGCAGCTCAACGGAATTTCTTCTTCCCTTCAGAGCTCTCTCGGAGTGGGTGAACACTTCCATGCCCTCGGTCACCGGTGTGGTGCAGGCAGAAAGCAGTGTTCTTGCTTTTTTAACTTCTACAAGACATACGCGGCAGGAGCCGGACTTGTTGATGTCCTTCAGGTAGCACAGTGTCGGGATATTGATTCCGGCATTTGTGGCGGCCTCAAGAATCGTCATTCCGGATTCAGCCTGTACATCAATGTTATTGATCTTTAAATTGACAATTGCCATGACTTATCCTCCCTGTTACTTTCTGATGACTGCGCCGAAGCGGCATGTTGCCAGGCAGCTTCCGCACTTGATGCACTTCTCCGGATCGATGACGAAGGGCTCCTTGCCGGGAACGCCGCTGATGGCGCCAACGGGGCAGGCCTTTGCGCACATGGAGCACTTTTTGCACTTCTCCGGATCGATGCTGTAGGAAAGCAGATCCTTGCAGACGCCTGCGGGGCACTTCTTGTCTACGATGTGTGCGATGTATTCATCGCGGAAATACTTCAGAGTGGAAAGTACGGGGTTGGGAGCGGTCTGACCAAGTCCGCACAGAGCGGTGTCCTTGATCTCGTAGCAGAGCTGCTCCATCTCGTCCAGCATCTCCAGGGTGCCTTCGCCCTTGGTGATCTTTGTGAGCATCTCAAGCAGTCTCTTGGTACCCACACGGCAGGGTGTGCACTTGCCGCAGGACTCGTCTACGATGAACTCCAGGTAGAAACGGGCCACGTCCACCATGCAGTTGTCCTCGTCCAGAACGATCATACCGCCGGAACCCATCATGGAGCCTGCAGCCACCAGGTTCTCGTAGTCGATGGGGGTATCCAGCTGAGCCTCGGTGAGGCAGCCGCCGGAAGGACCGCCGGTCTGAACGGCCTTAAATGCCTTGTTGTTGGGGCAGCCGCCGCCGATCTCATAGATGATCTCGCGGAGGGTGGTGCCCATGGGGATCTCAACAAGACCGGTGTTCTTGATCTTGCCGCCAAGAGCGAATACCTTGGTGCCCTTGGAGGTTTCAGTACCGATGGAGGAATACCACTCAGCGCCGTTGAGAACGATCTGGGCAACGTTGGCCAGAGTCTCCACGTTGTTGATGCTGGTGGGCTTGCCCCATACGCCGGATACTGCGGGGAAAGGCGGTTTGGGCATGGGCATGCCGCGCTTGCCTTCGATGGAGGCGATAAGAGCAGTCTCCTCGCCGCATACGAAGGCGCCTGCGCCCAGTCTTACTTCAAGGTCGAAGTCGAAGCCGGAGTCGAAGATGTTCTTGCCCAGGAGGCCCAGCTCCTTAGCCTGTCCGATGGCGATATTCAGACGCTTTACAGCGATAGGATACTCTGCTCTGCAGTAGATGTAGCCCTGATGAGCGCCTACTGCATAGGCCATGATTGCCATACCCTCGATGATGGCGTTGGGGTCGCCCTCCAGGATGGAACGGTCCATGAACGCGCCGGGGTCGCCCTCGTCTGCGTTGCAGATGACGTACTTTTCGTCGCCGGGCTGATCCTTCTGGAACTGCCACTTAACGCCTGTGGGGAAGCCTGCGCCGCCGCGGCCGCGAAGTCCGGAGGCCTTGATCACATCGATTACTTCCTGAGGGGTCATGGAGGTCAGAGCGGTGCCCAGAGCCTCATAGCCTCTCATGGCGATGTATTCGTTGATGTCCTCGGGATTGATCTTGCCGCAGTTTCTCAGAGCGATCCTCTGCTGCTTCTCATAGAACTTGATCTTGTCGATGTCCAGGATCTTTTCGCCTGTCTGGAGGTCCTCGTCGCTGAGCTCCAGCTCCTCGACCTTGCGGCCCTTGAGCAGGTGCTCGGAAACGATCCTCTCAACGTTTTCGGGCTGTACGTGGCAGTAGAACACCTTGTCGGGATATACTGCAACGATGGGGCCCTTCTGGCAGAGGCCGAAGCAGCCGGTCTTTACCACGTTGATCTCGTCCTTGAGACCATACTGTTCGATATATTTTACAAAACTGTCGTATACTTCCGCTGATCTGCTGGAGGTACAGCCGGTACCTGCACAGCAAAGTACATTAGCTCTTATCATGGAACTAGACCTCCCGTGCTCTTACAGAATCAACTGTGTATTCTTCAACTACCTTGCCCTTTCCCACGTGCTCCTCAAGGATCTTTACAGCCTTGTCAGCGTCCACATGTACGTATGTGGTGTGGGAACCGTCTTTGCCGTAGACCTCTACGATGGGCTCGTAAACGCACATACCGATGCAGCCGGTCTGGGTGACTACGCAGTTGTAGTCCTTTTCTGCTGTTTCCTCAACAAGCTTGTTCAGAACGGGTCTTGCGCCGGCTGCGATGCCGCAGGTAGCCATGCCTACTACCACGCGGTAGTCCTTGCCGCCTTCGCGCATCTCGACCTTTTTAAGGGCCAGCTCGCGCATTTTCTTCAGATCTTCCAAACTCTTCATTCCATGCCCTCCTTCGCATGTATGATGCCTTCATTTATGTACTCTTTTATCCAGAGGAGTATCTCCGGCTCCAGAAGGCTCACGCCCTCCAGCTCCTGCTTTACCGCCTCGGATAAAAACTCAAAATTGCCATTATCTGTTGTGTAATAAAAGCGGAAATCGATATTTTCGTCTGCCTGAATGACATACATTATCATTTCCCCGAGGTCTCCCATCGGCGGAGCGTCGATGTGATCCTTTTGTATCGAGGCTCTGACTGTGGTCCCGACCCCGACAGTGCTCTGTATATCGAAGCTTCCATTGCACTGCTCGGTGAGTCCCTTCATGAAGGCTACCCCCAGCCCGACCTTGCGGGTCTTCCTGCTGGTGGTGAAGGGATCCGTTACTTTCTGGACCATTTCGGGGCTCATACCGCACCCGTTGTCTTCCACCTCTATATCGATCCTGTTGTCATGCTCGCTCTCTCTTATCCTGAGAATGACTGTATCGGCCTTGGCGCCTACACTGTTCATAAGGATCTCAAGAGTCTGCATGGCAAGATCCTGCATCATAGTACATCACCCCACAATTCTTTGATCTCGTCATGAGTGATGATATTTTCCGGCTCGGATATGTCCACCAGCCTGTGAGCATCTGAATCGATGAACCAGTGGGTGGAGTCCGGTCTTATCCACGGATGTGTTTTGATTATCCTCTGCATCTGGTCGGGAGATTTGATCTCCAGTCCGTCGTAGGGAAGATCCATGGGTATGAATCCGAGCTGCTGCGTTACGGAATTGGCTCTGTCCAGCACGTGGGCCAGGATGGCCCTGCCGCCGAAGCTGTGGATGGCATCCACGCACTCCGAAAGGCTTGCGCTTAAGGATACCAGGAGCAGCCTGTCCTCCTTTCCCACAGGCTCGTCGTTTTCGTCCAGCAGAAGCTGGTCTCCGAAAAAGTCCGGCCGGTTGGGGATACCGGGCATGCGCTCGTCTATCCAGGGCTGAAGAGCCTCAGCCTTCTCCAGACTGGGGAAAAGCCCCAGAACGTGGACCTCCTCGCTGCTTTCCAGCTCCGCTCCGTAAAGCATTTTTATTCCGGTCTCAGCTGCCGCCTTGCTTATGGATCTGAGCTGACGCGTGGAATTGTGATCCGTTACCGCAATGATATCCAGTCCCTTTATCAGGGCCATGTTGCAGATATTATTGGGCGTCATCTCGTTCTCCGCACAGGGAGACAGACAGCTGTGCATGTGAAAGTCGTAAAACATCAGATTCCGAGTTCTACAAGCTTTTTAGCGCTGGCATAGACCGGTATGCCGCTCTCGAGAAGGGGGATCCCCTCCTCTTCGGCCTTGGCGATGACGTCCTCGGGAAGGTTGGCGTTCTCCGCGATTATAACGCAGGAGAACTCCCTTAGGACGGCCACCGCTATTACGTTCATGTGCACCTGGACGGTTATCCAGGCCTGATCCGGCTGTCCCTTGCCCATTACCCAGCTGAGAAGGTCGCCGCAGTAGGCGTCGACTATCTCTGTGTCGAGCCGGTCGCTTCCGGCCAGGCAGTTCCAGCCTGTCTCTTCTATCAATTGACGGACAGTCATTTTAATCACTTTCTCGCATGCTTTGAAGAATAATGCAGTCGCTCAGCTTCTTGTTGCCCTTGACTATCTCCTCGGCCATGATGCGGCAGGTCTGCATTCCGCAGGCGCTGCAGTCGTAGCCGGGCAGGTGCTCCAGCTGTTCGTTTATGCTGTTGAAGAAGGCCATCTTCTCGATAAAGCTGAAGGTCTCGTCGTCCTCCAGGTTGAATTCGTCGGTGAAGAAGTCCTCTATCGGATAATCAGCCGGCTCCTTGCTGTTCTCGGAGATCAGAGCTCCTATGTTGTGGCGGGCTATGTAGCCGTTGCCCCAGAGCAGATGCCCTCCCACACAGCCGTTGAAGCAGGGGAAGAGGTGCAGCAGGGTGAAGGAATCGAAGATGCCGAACTCGGTCATGTCGAGTATCTCGCTGATCTTGTCGAAACCGTCGGCCACCAGGTGGTCCGGGGACAGAGGCATGAGCGTGGGGCTCGTAGCCTGGAGCCCTTCTCTGCAGAACGACACCGGAATCGAGCCTTCGTCCAGCTTTTCGCTGATCAGAGGCAGTATGTCCACCGACGCCAGGGCGTGATCCACTTCATATTCGGGATTGCCGTAGGGATACTTGGCCAGCATGAGCTTGGCTTCGCATTCGGCGCAGTAGAATATCCCCACTTTTCCTTTGTCCTTATAGTCCTTGCGGGCCTGTTTTGCCGCTATTTCACTGGGGTAGTCCAGGGGGAGCAGGTGGTCCAGGAGCATGGGATAGTTTTCCTGGATGAGCCTGTTTATGACGGGGCAGTTGGACGCTATCACCGGAGTGTTGAGATTTTCTTCGGTG
>JAEEPD010000034.1 GCA_016284575.1 Bacillota bacterium
AGTCCCTGCCCCCGGGACCCGAGGCCATGCGGTCCGCCACCTCCTTCTGCACCATCACCGTGATGCTGTCCGCAGGAAGATGCGCCTCCAGCAGGCCCATGATTATGGGCGTTGTTATATAGTAGGGTAAATTCCCCAGTATGCATACTTTCGGCTGTGGGAGGGGCATTTCTGAGGCTCTGGAGGCTATCAGAGAGGCCATGTCCACCTGCAGCACGTCTTCGTTTATTATCTCCAGATTGGGACTGCTGAAGAACTTTGCCCTGAGTATGGGGATCAGCTCCTGGTCAAGCTCTATAGCCACCACCCTGCCGGCTCTTTTCACCAGCTCCTCCGTAAGGGCTCCCATTCCGGGGCCTATCTCTATGGCAAGGGTGTTTTCATCTATGCCTGCGGCATCCGCTATATCCGCGATGACGCTTTCATCCACAAGAAAATTCTGCCCCAGGGCCTTCTTGGCCCTGTAGCCGCCGATATTATTCGAATTGTGATTCCTGTGGTTCTTGCTCATTGTTACTCGATCTGCTTTACCGCTTCCGCCAGCTCTTCTCTTGAGATGCCAAAGCCGTTTATCTTTTTAAGCAGGGCCCTGGCGTTGCCTGTGCCTATGCCAAGCACGCGTCCCACTGCCGCCCTTTTCTCCATGGAGCCGCTGCCTCCTGCAAGGCCCAGAGCATCCATGTCCTCCATGGTTACGGGCTCCGGAGCTTTCCGCTCCTTTTCGCCGCCCTCAGAGCCTCCAAGCCTTCCGCCCATGCCGCCGAAGCAGCAGCCATCAGCTGCAGGTCCCCTTGCAAGAAGAAGGGCCTCCTTTATGGCCTTGGGGCTTGCGTTTTCTATGCCTATATCCCCTGCCTTTTCAGCCTCCTCCCTGGGAAGAAAGGCCTGCTTTGCCCAGGGGAAAAGCTCCGTCAGCCTGCGCCTTATGTTTTCTCCAGCCCTGTCCGGGTCAGTGAATATGATTATCCCCTGATTATGATACGCCTTGGCGATAATATCAAGGGTCTCCTGCCTTATTCCGTAGCCATGGGTGGGTATGATCAGGGCCTTTGCCGCCCTTTCCACCGCTGAGACATCGTCTCTCCCCTCAACTATAACAGCCTCGGCAAGCTCCAGTCTTTCAAAGCCCTTAGGATCCGCCATTTCTGGCCACCTCACTGAGGCTTGGCCCCATCGGGCGCCTGCTGGACCATCGGGTCATCCTTTTCTCCCCGGAAAACATAGAGTATCTCTCCGGAAAAGATCATTCTGAGCACCGACCTGGCCTGCTCTATTATATATTCGTCACTTTCCACCTGCTTCAGCTCCTCCCTGAGGGCGTCCTCCTTGTTCTGAAGGCTCTGGAGCTCCTGCTCCGCCTCAAGCTTGCTGTCCCGAAGCTCGTAGATGCGCATGGCAGTCATGGCAACGATGAACAGAGCTGCCACCACCAAAACGGCGAAGATGGCCAGCAGTATCCTGCGGTTCCTGCGCCTTCTGTATTCGCGGTTTGCCGCAGTGTTCTTTTCCTTCTGTTCCAGCAGCCTCCTGCGGCGCTCCCGCCGCTGGCTCTGCTTTTCGCTGGGCTTAGTGTCCAGCGCCTTTTCGTCAACTCTGCTCATCCGTTTCCCCTGAATATCCCCTGTGCTGCCTTCCGGGCCCGGCCTGATGCCTGCCGCCGGTCAGCTCTATTCTATGTTTCTTATGCCCTTTCTCGTAGCTGCGGGCAGGGTTATCACCATGGTGGTGCCCTCGCCCTCCTTGCTGAAGGCCTCTATGCTGCCCTTGTGCTCCTCCACGATCTGCTTGGTGATGGGAAGCCCAAGGCCCGTGCCGCCCATGGAGCGGGATCTGGCCTTGTCCACCCGGTAGAAGCGCTCGAATATCCTCGAAAGAGCGGCCTCGGGTATGCCTATGCCGGTATCCTTTACGATTATCTGTATCTGCCCGCCCTGCTCCCTTACATCAACGCTTATATAGCCCTGACTGGTGTAGTTGATGGCGTTGGAGATGACATTGGAAAGCACCTGCTCCATGCGGTCCCTGTCCATCATGGCCCGCACATCCCCCTCGATATCGTAGAGGGTCCTTATCTCCAGTCCCTTATGCTGCGCCGAAAGCTCCATCTTCATGATTGCCATGTTCACCAGGGAGATGACGTTGCTCTCCTTAAGGAAAAGCGCATCCTGGCCGTGGTCCATCCTGGAAAGCTGCAGCAGATCCTTGACCAGTCGGTTCATGCGGTCCGCCTCGCTGTCCACGATCTGCAGGAAGCTCCTGGCGGTCTGAGGATCCTCCAGGGCCCCGTCCAGCAGGGTCTCGGTGTAGCTCTTTATATTGGTAAGAGGGGTCTTAAGCTCGTGGGACACGTTGGCAACGAAGTCCGTCTGCATGTCCTCCAGCCTCTGCCTCTCTGTCATGTCCTGCATTATTATGATTATGCCCACATCCTGGCCGTCTTCGTCCTTGAAGCGGTCGAAGCGCACAGCGTAGGTGTAGTCGTCGCCCCTGAGAAGGCTCTCTCCGCTGCCCTCTTTGCAGGCCTCCTTGAGGGCCGTAAGCTCCATGTCGGCGCTCAGGTCCCCCAGTATCTCCGAGTATTTAAGGCTCTCGGAGGGCACCCCCGGGTCTATCCCAAGGATGCGCCTTGCGGTGGGGTTCACCTGCAGCACATTGCCGTCCAGATCGATGGCTATCAGTCCGTCCGCCATGTACTCCAGTATGGTCCCCAGCTTGTTCTTTTCGTTATTGATCTCCGCGATGGTCTGGTCAAGCTTTTGCTGCATCAGATTGAACATCTCAGCCAGCTGACCGATCTCGTCGTCGCTTTTTACGGCGATGCTGGCGGAAAAATCGCCCTGGGACATCTTTTCGACGGTCTTGGTGACGTCGTTTATGGGCTCGGTGATGCTTCGCGCCACCATAAAGCCCAGCACTACGGTAATGACCAGGGCCAGGCCCATGGCCTGAAGGAAGATCAGGCGGCTCTGGGCCAGAAAGGCGTTGATGCTTGAAAGATCAGCCCTCACATAGACTGCGCCTGTGCTTTTGCTGATGCCGTCCGCTCCCGTATGCTGCACGGGGAAGCAGAGATTCTTGACCGAGATGCTGCCGGAAAGGCTTTCGGACTCCGAGTCCCTTCCGCTCACAAGAGAGCCCACTATTATGTCCGTATCGAATACGTCTGCCGCATCCCGGCCCTTGATATTTGAGTTGGTGGATGCAATGACTCTCAGCTTTTCGTCGACCACCGAAAGCTCCTGGGAGAAGCTGTTGGTCCAGCTGCCGTCCAGGCTCTGCTGTATCTCCTCCGAGTGGGGCTCAAGCTCAGCAAAACCGCCCAGAAACTTCAGCAGGTTGCTCTGGTTCACGGTCTTGGTGATATTATCTTTTAGGGAATTCAGCTGATAGTCCCTGATGCTGCTGGTAAGGTACACCGCCAGAATGGTCAGCGCCGCAAACAGCAGCATGAAGTAGATCAGCACTATCCTCCAGCGGACGCTGGAGCGCTTGCCCTTTTTCATCTGCCCCTCTGTGCTCCTGCCTTAAGCCTCCGGCCTCTTGCAGTAATAACCTATTCCGCGCCTTGTGAGAATGTATTTGGGATCTCCGGGGTCGTCCTCCAGCTTTTCGCGGAGACGCCTTACGGTTACGTCCACGGTGCGGATGTCTCCGTAGTATTCGTAGCCCCAGACCTCCTCCAACAGCTGCTCTCTGGAGAAGACTCTGCCCTCCCGCTCCGCAAGATACCTGAAAAGCTCGAATTCGCGCAGGGTAAGATCCAGCGCCTGTCCGTTTTTCTTGACCTCGTAGCGGGAAAGGTCCAGCTCAAGGTTTCCGAAGCTCTTAACCTCCGAGGGACGCTCGGGCTCCTCGGTAAGCTGGTCCGCCCTTCTGATATTGGCCTTGATGCGGGCTATGAGCTCCCTCATGCCAAAGGGCTTGGTGATGTAGTCGTCGGCGCCCAGCTCCAGGCCCAGCACCTTGTCCACCTCTTCCTCCTTTGCGGTAAGCATGATTATAGGCACGCTGCTTTTTTCGCGAACCCTCTTGCATACCTCAAAGCCGTCGGTCACGGGAAGCATAACGTCCAGCAGTATCAGGTCGAAATTGCCTGCCAGAGCCTTTGCCAGCCCCTCGCCGCCGTCATAGGCTGCGGTGATCTCGTAGCCTTCCTTTTCCAGATTATATTTGATGATGTCCGAAATGGACTTTTCGTCTTCTATTATGAGTATCTTTTTGGATCTGTTATCTGAGCTCATAAATTCCTCCTTGACCATTTAGTATAGCACAGAGTTTCGCCAAATAGCAAGACCCCGCGGCCCGCCCGAAGGCAGGCCGCAGGGCCGTGATCCGCATTATAGCCTGTAAGAAAGGACCTATGCCTTCTCTTTGATGTGTACATCCACCTGGGGGAAGGGGATCTGTACGCCTGCAGCGTCCAGAGCGCCCTTTGTGGCGGTCTGAAGACCGAAGAGCACATCCCAGTAATCGCCGGGCTCGCACCATACTCTGAAGAGCAGCTTGATGGCGCTCTCGCCGTATTCGCTTACCACGCACATGGGAGCGGGATCCGCCAGCACCTTGCCGTTGGACTTTGCCAGATCCACAAGAGCCTTCCTTGCGGCTTCGAGGTCGGAGCCGTAGGAGATGCCAATGGACATGTCCACACGGCGGTTGTCGGTCCTGGAGAAGTTGGTGATGCTGTTGGCTGTCAGCTGTCCGTTGGGGATGGTGACGGTCCTGTTGTCAGCGGTCTTGATGGTGGTATAGAGCAGGTCGATGGCCTGTACGCTGCCCTCTGCGCCTGCGCAGCTGATGTAGTCACCGGCGCCGAAGGGACGGTTGAACATGATCAGAAGTCCGCTGGCGATGTTGGATAGAGACCCCTGCAGTGCCAGAGCGATGGCTGCGCCTGCGGCTGCGAAGACGGTGACCACGCTGGTGGTGCTGATGCCAAGGGCGCCGAGGATAGCCATGATGACGGCTGCCCAGATAACGATCTTGACTGCGGTCTTGAAGAACTTGTGGAGCATGGGATCCAGCTTGCTCTTTTCAAGCAGCTTACCTACGGCCTTCTGGGCAATGCCGGACACGATGTATCCCACCAGAAGGGTGATGATGATCCTTACTCCCAGGGAAGTAAGATTTTCAACTGAGAACATATATGCCTCCTTATTTGCTTATTATTGCTTGCCTTGGGGCTCCGCTGGTGTAAAATAGATGGAGCAGAGCCCCTGCGGCTCAATTATTACACTTAAGAATAGCACATTTCCGCGGCTTTTGTTATTGTTTTAACGCAAAAAATCCGCTGAGGACCCTCTTTTTATGAAAATTGTCTCCGGCAGAAAAAAATCATACAGGCTTCCGGCTGCAGCTGCGCTGCTTTTTGCCCTGCTTGTACTCGGAGCGCTCTTTAGGATAGGCCACAAAACTGTGGTCCTTGGCTACCATTCCGTGTCCGAGGAGCCCTTTTCTGACGCCGAAAGTCTTTTCGTGCGGCCCTCGGAGCTGGAGGAGCAGATAAAAACGCTGAAGGAAGGAGGCTGGGAGTTCATTTTCGCCTCCGAGGTGAACGGGAGGAGCCTGAAAAGGCAGGTCTGCCTTACCTTTGACGACGGCTACGCTGACAATCTTACCGTTCTGCTCCCCATACTTGAAAAATACGGCGCAAAGGCCACGGTTTTTGTGGTTCCGGACCTGGTGGACTTCAACGAAAGATTCCTGAGCATGGCCCAGCTTCAGGAGCTGGCCCAAAGCCCCCTGATAGAGATAGGCTCCCACGGCATGAGCCACAGGGAGTTCAGCGGGCTGAGCCTTGAGGAGGTAAAAAAGGAGCTTAAGGACTCGAAGACTGTGCTTCAGGTGCTGACGGGGCAGAAAATAGACTGCTTTGCCTATCCGGGAGGCCACTATACCCGGGAGGAGGCTCTTGCGGCTGCAGAGCTCTATGATAAATGCTTCACCTTCTCCGGAGCCAGGCAGTATGTGAGCATCTTTAACAAGCCGGAGCTCATACCAAGGATAAGCGTCTACCGCGGCACTGAAGGCAGGGAGCTGCTTCATCTTATAAGGACGGCAAGGCCCGGAAGAAATGTGGATGCCACCTACTGAAGACTTTATACAGATGGATTTTTTGTGAAATAAGGCCTGCTCCGATTGAAAGCTGCAGGCTTTTGTATTACAATTCTTTTCGATTTTCAATTCGGAAGAAGGTTTTACGATGAAAAAAATACTGATATTTATGCTCTGCCTCGCCCTTGCCCTGGGTCTTTCAGCCTGCGGCGCCAAGGAAAGCGAAGGGCCTTCAGAGCCCGCAGATTCCGCCCAAAGCCAGACCGGTCAGGCCGAACCGGCTGAGATACCCTCAGATGCCCTGCTTCTTAAGCTTAAGCCCTCCGGCGGAGACCGCTACACTATGCAGAAATATGCCATAGTTCCCGGCAAGGATGAATTCCTCGTGGGCTATGCGGCAGATAAAAAGGACATCTACTATGTCCTTACGGATTACGTCCCGGGGGAGAATGAACACACCAAATACGAGTTCTATCACATAGATAAAACCAGCGGAGAGTCCGAAAGGGTGCTTTCTCTGTCAGAAAA
>JAEEPD010000035.1 GCA_016284575.1 Bacillota bacterium
CCTCCGCGTCCTTTACCTCCCGGCCGCAGTCGGGGCACTTGCCGTCCACCAGCTGGCTCTCGGTCCAGAAGGATTCGCAGGGGGTGCAGTACCAGCCCTCGTATTCGGACTTGTAGATGTCGCCCTTCTCATACATTTTGATGAAGATGTCCTGGACACGCTTCACATGGCGCTCCTCGGTGGTGCGGATGAAGTCGTCGTAGGAGATCTCCATGGTGGCCCACAGCTCCTTGATGCCGGCAACTATCTCGTCCACGTATTCCTGAGGAGTGACGCCCTTTTCCGCGGCCTTCTTCTCGATCTTCTGGCCGTGCTCGTCGGTGCCGGTAAGGAACATCACGTCGTAGCCCTGCAGCCTTTTGAAGCGGGCCACCGCGTCTGCCATAACGGTGCAGTAGGTGTGGCCGATGTGAAGGTTGCTGCTGGGGTAATAGATGGGGGTTGTTATGTAGTAAGTTTTCTTTTCCATGATTTATCCTCTTCTTAGTTTATTCTTAGTTCGCAGACGGGGCCTGCCGCCAGGGCACCCTTCCGGCCGCTTCGCTTACGCTCATTGCCGGACGCCTTCCCTTGCGTCACCCGTCTCAACAAATTTCAACTTGATTGTTTGCGGCTTGATCGTTTATCGGCGATAAACAATCAAGCCTTGGGCATGCCCATATTCGCCTTTCGCCTTGGGCTCGGCAACTGGGAAAGGATTATGGCGGCGAACATTATTACGCAGCCCGCCAGCTCCCTTCCGCTCATCATCTCTCTTAGTATCAATACGCCGAAAATGGCGGCGAAAACGGATTCAAGGCACATTATCAGGGAGGCGGACACGGCATCCGTGTACTTTTGCCCCACGATCTGCCCGGTGAAGCCTATGCCGCTGGAAACGAGTCCGCAGTAGGCAATGGCGGTCATGGCCTCCTTAAGGCTCTGCCCGTAGTACCCCCAGCCCTGCCAGCCGGAGCTTGCGGGACCCTCCAGCGCCATGGCTATGACTATCTGGAGCACCGCGGCGCACACGAACTGTATGAAGGACATCCTTATGGTGTCAGCCACCGGCGAATATCTGTCGCAGGCCAGTATGTATATGGTCCAGAAAACGGCGCAGGCCATGATCCAGATGTCGCCCTTTTCTATGGAGAAGCCCTCCTTCACGCTCAGAAGGTAAAGGCCCACAGTGGCTATCACCACCGCCGCCACCTGAAGCACTCCTGTGTATTTTCTGAAGAACAGGAAGGATGCCACCGGTACCAGAACCACATAGAGAGCGGTTATGAAGCCCGCCTTTCCCGCGCTGGTGCTTACGATGCCTATCTGCTGGAACTCCCCGGCCAGGGTGACTATTACCCCGAGGACTATGCCGCCCTCAAGTGTGTTCTTCTTGTACAGCCGGAAGTGCTCAGCCGTCATGGTCCTGGAGGGAAGAGTCCCCTTTGCCTTGTTATACGCGTCGCTTGCAAGGACCATCACGAAGAGCGCCAGAGACGCCAGCACCTGCCTGACTGCGTTAAAAGTGAGGGGCCCTATATGGTCCATGCCTTTCCTCTGAAAGACAAAGGCCATGCCCCACACCATCGCTGTCACCAGCAGCAGCGTATTTCCCAGTGCTTTGCTGTGCCTCACGGCTCCTCCTCCGCTAAAAAATGATCCAATCAGCCCTCCCTAAGAACTCGGGAGGCGAATTGAATCATTATATACTACATATTGCGGGATTTCCAGTAGAAATCCTTTAAAAATGCGGGATTTCCGCGGTTTTTTCTCTATCCTTTGGCGAAAAGCAGCATTATTGCCTGGTATATCATGGGGATGAACATGGCGGGCAGGAAATTTGCCACCTTCACTTCCTTTATCTCCAGCATGCCGAGGGCTATTCCTATAAGGGACAGACTTCCGATCTGGGTGCTGAGAGTTATGATCTCAGGGCTCAGGACCGGCTGCAGGAAGCTGGCAAACAGGGTAAGCAGGCCCTGGTACACCAGAACGCAGATGGCGGAAAATGCCACGCTGATGCCGGAGCTCATGGCGTAGGTGGCCGCGGTCACGCAGTCCAGCACGCCCTTGGTGAAGTAGATGCTGTGCTCGTTCTCAAGGCCGGACTGCAGCGCCCCCATAATGGTCATGGAGCCTATGCAAAAAATCAGGCTGGCGGTGACGAAGCCCTTGGCAAAGCTGCCCTCATCCTGCCCCTTGGCAAAACGCCTCTGAAGGGCGTTCCCCAGGCGGTTGAATTTGTCGTCAATATCTATGATCTCTCCGATGGCTATGCCTATGATGAGGCTGGCAAGGACGAAGATCGGCCTGTCGATGTCCAGCGCTCCGCCTATGCCCAGCACCATAACGAAAAAGGCAAAGGCCTGCCTGACCCTGATCCCTATACGCTCAAGAAGCTCGCCCTTGAAAAGGCAGCCCACCAGAGTGCCGGCAATAACCAGCGCGCAGTTAGCAAGAACACCTGTAAAAATACCCATACTATCCTCCGAACTATAATCTTATATCTTTTCTGCTTTTGTAGGGGATGCGGATCTCGGTAAGAAAATCCGCCGGGTCCTGGCTTAGTCCCTGATCCACCAGGGTTATCTCCCGGGAGAAGCCCGCCGGCTCCATCCCATTCGCCTTCATGTAGTCCATCAGCCTCCTGTAATAGGGCTCGGCGTCCTTGTGAAGACCTCGGAAGCTGATCTTCAGACAGCGCTGGGGGTAGAGCCTGATCACAGGACCCTCGTAATTATCTTCATCATCCAACAGAATAAAGACCCCATCGTAGCTGTCAAAACGGCCCTGCTCCAGCTTCTCCTGGCTGATGCTCAAGCCTGCTTTACCAAGGAAGATAAGCGCCTCCTTCTGATCGGTCTCTATCTGCTTCAGGGGGCTGTCTATTTCTATCCCCGGATCCGTGGGCAGATCGTACTTGATCCAGGCCAGCCGCAAAAAAGGAGACTCTATATCGCTAATAGTATCGACGACAGCGTTCCTTGACATAAAGATCTGCAGGAGTCTCCTGTCTATCTTGCCGGAGATGCTCTCCAGCTCTGCGATCCTGCGGGATACCTCTTTTTTCTGCTCTTCCAGGAGCTGCTCCATCTTGTCCAGATCCCGGCCTGCGAGAAATTCCGAGATGCGGTCCAGCGGCATATCCAGCTGGCGAAGGTAACGAAGGGTATTAATGCTCTCGAACTGGTCCAGTCCATAGTAACGGTACCCGCTTTCCGGATCCGTATATTCGGGAACCACCATCCCAAGAGCTTCGTAATGCCGCAGGCTGCTGACACTCAGATGAAACAGCCTGGCTATCTCCCCGATTTTAAAGAGCTGGTCTTTCATTTAAATCCTCCGGATCTGCAAAAAAAGGAGTAATATGCGCTAAGATTAAACCCTATATCTATTGTAGTGTCAAGTAATTATTTAGTTCAAACCCGTTGTTTTTGCTTTCCTCTGTAAAAAGTCCTCTTCACCGACTATTTTCTCTTTCATTATGGTCATTTTTGTTGTAAAATGTACTGTAATCTAAAACGAAGGGGAAAATAAACTATGGCAATGTTTTTTAATAGAAAGAAAGAAGAACCCGTCGCACCGGTAATCGAACCCGAAGTACAGGCCCCCGCAGAGCCGGAGCTGCCCAAGGAGCCGGTCTATTCTCCCATGAAGAAGACCATCATCGGCAGCGGCATCACCTTCTACGGAGATTTTGAGACCTCCGATCCCATCGAGCTCAACGGCACCATCAAGGGCGACATCAACAGCGATGCTGCCATCACCATAGCCGAAGGCGCAAAGTATTACGGCAACGCCAACATGAACCAGCTTACCGTAAGCGGCATCATCGAGGGCGATATCCAGTGCACCGATCTTTCGACCTTCACCTCCACCGCCCAGATGACAGGCGAGCTCAAGACCGCATATCTGATCACCGATAAGGGCAGCAACATCCACGGCAATCTGAGCCTGGAAAAACCCACCCCCAAGGCTGCAGCTCCTGTTATTGAGCCCGAGTCCGACTGGCACAGAGCTGAGGTATTCGAGAATCCCCAGGAAGCCGAGACTGCGCCAGCTGAAGCCCAGACTGAAGCTTCAAACGCCGATGTTCCCCTGGATGAGGATGGAAACCCCTGGAACATAGACGACTACTTCAAGGGGCCGGACAGCGCTGAAAGGCTGGAAAAGACCGACGAGCTCCACAGCGCAGAAGCAGACTTTGAGGATCGCTTTGCCGCCATCGAAAAGGAAGCTGAAGCCCTGATGCAGGAAACGGATCTGGACGTCACTGAAACACAGTTCTAGAACGCGCAGCCTGTGCTGAAAACCCTGTAGATCCATATGAAGATCATAAAAAGGAGTCCCCTTGGGACTCCTTTCTAATTTGAATAATATCAGAACTCCAGCAGCTCCACGGGGCTGCTTATTATATGCTCCGCTCCCGCCGCCTTAAGCTCCTCCAGGCTGCCGTAGCCGTAGAGCACGCCGATGCTGGGGAGGCCGTTTTCCTTAGCTCCCAGAATATCGTGCTCCCGGTCACCCACCATCACGATGGCGGGATCCTCCTTTGTGCAAAAGCCCTCGGTCCTTATCCTGTCAAGGGCATAGGCTATGACATCCCCCTTCAGGCTGCGGCTCAGGTCCATGGTGGCACCGCAGACCAGGTCGAAATACTGGGCAAGGCCGAAGTGGTCCATTATGCGCTCGGCAAAGGCCTCCGCCTTGGAGGTCGCCACCGCCAGAACCTTTCCTCTGGCCTTGAGCTCCCTAAGAACCTCCTCTATGCCCTCGTAGGGCACATTCTCGAAAATGCCCTTGGGCGCGAAGTATTCGCGGTAATAGACTATGGCCTCCTTTGCCTGCTCCGGCCCGAAGCCATAGTATTTTGCGAAGGAATCCGCAAGGGGCGGCCCTATAAAGGTGTTAAGGCTGCTCCGATCCTCCACCTCTATGCCATATTTGGCCAGCGCGTAGGCCACGGAATTGGTTATGCCCTCGGCGGGGTCCGTCAGGGTGCCGTCAAGGTCGAATAAAAACACGTCGTACATGTGCAGATCCGGGATATCGTTCAGCGTTACGGCTCTGAGCACAAAAGCCTACAGCAGGCTCAGAAGCTCCTCCACATCGGACTTCTGGGTAGCCCAGCAGGTGCAGAAGCGGATGACGGTATGGCTGTCATCGAAGTGCTCTATAAAGGAAAAGTCCACCTTCTTAGCCCTGAGCTCCTCCATCTTGCTGTTTTCAATGACCACGAACTGCTGATTCGTGGGGGAATCCAGGTACATCCTGTAGCCCTTGGCCTTGAGCCCGTCCACCAGAAGATAGGCCATCTCCATGGCATGGCGGCCCAGCTTTTCGTAGAGACCATCGGTAAAGAGCACGTCGAACTGCAGGCTCAGCACCCTGCCCTTGGCCACGATGACGCCCCTCTGCTTCATAAGGGTGAAGAAATCAGAAGGCATGTTGCCGTGGGTGAAGACCAGAGCCTCGCCTATCAGAGCGCCGCACTTGGTGCCGCCGATGTAGAAGATGTCGCAGAGGCGGCAGAGCTCCTCCAGGCTGATGTCGTTAGCCCTGCTTCCCAGAGCGTAGCCAAGCCTTGCGCCATCAATGTAAAGGGGCAGACCATACTGCTTGCAGATGTCATAGATCGCAGTGAGCTCAGCCTTGCTGTAGAGGGTGCCAAGCTCCGTGGGCTGGGAAATGTAGACCATGCCGGGCTGGACCATGTGGGTGATGTTGCCGTCCGCCATGTAGACCCTGAGGAAAGCTGCCAGTTCCTCGGGAACCAGCTTGCCGTCCTTTCCCTCCAGCTCCATTACCTTATGGCCGGTATACTCGATGGCGCCGGCCTCGTGGACCGCCACATGGCCGGTCTTCGCGGCGACCACGCCCTGATAGCTCTTAAGATGGGTGCCGATGACCAGCTGATTGCACTCCGTGCCGCCGGAAACGAACCAGATCTGAGCATCGGGGCAGTTTGCCGCAGCCCTTATCTTCTCCGCAGCCTGCGCCGCATAGGCATCGTAGCCATAGGCAGTCTGGACCTCCATATTGGTCTCTTCCAGTCTTTTAAGTATCTCGGGAGTGCATCCCACTAAATAATCCGTTGCAAAAGATATCATTTTTATCCTCCGTTTGTATGGGTGTTCATTAAATTCAACCCGCATTGTATCATAAAGCCCCGTCCCGCTCAACGTTATTGAAGAAAAGAAGGCCGATTTCGCCGAAAAATGCTCATTTTTCAGCATTTTCAGCCACATTTCCGCTTGACACGGCCCCTTCCAGCACATATAATAATCGAGCGTCGGTTTGCGCAGTTCTTTTATTGCGCAATAGACGCAGTCAGTCAAAAGGTACAGGACCCCCAGGGTCCGCGGCCGAAGTTCAGAACTAGTGCCGAAAAAGATGGAAGTGATGAGCCATCAGAGTAGGCGCCGAAAGCTATGCGCAGCCACGCGCATATGAGTAGGCAAGGAGGTAAAAATGTCATCATACATTGCAAAGCCTTCGGAGATCGAAAGAAAGTGGTACATCCTGGATGCAGAAGGCAAGACCCTTGGTCGTCTCTGCTCCGAGGCAGCCATGATTCTCCGCGGCAAGAAGAAGTCCACCTACACCCCCTTCCTTGACACCGGCGATTACGTTATCGTGATCAACGCTGACAAGATCCAGGTCACCGGCAAGAAGGCCAAGAAGAAGATCTACAAGCACCACACCGGTTATCCCGGCGGACTGAAGGAGATCACCTTCGAAAAGCTGCAGGCAAAGGATCCCGAAGAGATCATCCGCCACGCAGTAAAGGGCATGATGCCCAAGGGCCCCCTTGGCAGACAGATGTTCAAGAAGCTCAAGGTGTACGCAGGTCCGGAGCACAAGCATGCTGCTCAGAAGCCCGAAGTTTGGAATTTCTAGTTTAGGAGGATAGTAAAATGGCAAAGATCCAGTATTTTGGAACAGGCAGAAGAAAATCCTCTGTAGCAAGAGTCAGACTTGTTCCCGGCACAGGCAACATCATCATCAACAAGAGACCTCTTGAAGAGTACTTCGGAATGGAGCTGCTCAGAAGAGAGGTTAAGAGACCTCTTCAGCTGGTTGGAGCAGAAGGAAAGTTCGATGTTATCGCTACCGTAGTTGGCGGCGGCACCACCGGTCAGTCCGGAGCTCTCCGTCATGGCGTAAGCAGAGCTCTCTGCCAGGCAGATCCCGAAAACAGACCTGCACTGAAGGCAGCTGGCTTCATGACCAGAGACCCCAGAATGAAGGAAAGGAAGAAGTACGGCCTCAAGAAGGCAAGAAGAGCTTCCCAGTTCAGCAAGCGTTAGAGACCTATCCCTGCGAGCTGCGAGCACAGCGATGCAGGAGCAGTGGAAGGTCCTATGCGCAAGTTTGCCCGAGAGAGCAAGCCGAAGACGAAGCCCGATCGGCTGCAAACGGACGCATACGCGACTCGAACAACAAGATCAAAAAAGACGGTACCCGTTTGGGTGCCGTCTTTTTTCGTGCAAGATGCTGTCCCCTCTTGATTTATTCCGGGAATGAAATACAATATAATAGAGTTAGGCATAGCTAACCATTGTTGCCTGTCTTAATCCAGTAGATTTGTCCCTTGACATTGCCCGGAAATGGAACATATCCGATCATGAAAACAGTTATCTGACAAGATCAGAGCAGTAAATTTGTGTTTACGGGAGACAGCGAATGAAAGACGGAATTGTTATTAAAGCCATGTGGCTGCTTCTGGGAGGGGCTGCGAAAGCATCACTTCCCATCCTCGGGGTAAGCGATCCCAAGGCCTTCTGGAAGGAAACAAAAAAGATATACCGCAGAGAAATGAATAAACTGCCTGAATACGGGCCGAATGATGTTTTGAAGATAAATCTTGTCCATGCCGTCATGCTCAGCGCAGTGTACGAAGCCTGCGATCCCAAACCGGATGTAGACGCCATGACGAAGTTTTACAGGGAGCTGTTCCTCCGGCAAAGGCTCCTCATAGCTGCTTTAAAGCGCAGAGATATGCTAAAGCCTTCTGAGGTCAGAAGGCAGATTGCAGTTGCCCAAAGAAGCCAGAAAGCCACGCATCCGTTTACGTGGCAGTTCACGGTCGATGTTGAGGACGAAAACAGATTTACTGCCGTTTTCACCAGATGCGGCATATATGACTATCTGAACAGCCGAGGCATGGCTCATATCGTACCGGCCATGTGCGCCATAGATTATCTTTTCGGAGAATGCAGCAATCACTGGTTCCTGCGCGAGTCCACGATTGCGACCGGAGGAGCGGTCTGTGACTGCGGCTACGTCAGCAAAAGAGCCGCTGCGCCCGAAGAGATCCGCCGCTCAAAAGAGAACAAAAGATCAGAAGCAATACTCGGCGGACGTAAAGAAACGGATTAAAGGAGATATACGATATGGTCACATTAACAGAGAGCGTAAACATTCCGGCACCGTATGAAAAGCTGGAGTCATGGGTCCTTAATTTTCAGGAGGAATTTGTAAAATGGAGTCCCTATCACATTGAATGCGACATGTATGACGGAGGATATCAGGTCGGTAACAGGATCCGGTTCAGAGAGATCGTTATGAATCTGGATTACAATGTGACAGGAACGATCACGGAATGCGAACAGGACAAGGATCATTTTCGCATCGTATTCCAAAGCGACAAGAAGACTGCATTCATCACCTTCGAAGGGCAGCGAACGGAAACAGGCTGCCGTTTTTCACATACTGAGGCCTTCGGCATGACAACGCCAATAGTCGGACAGATCATGAATTTTCTGATCTTCAAGGTGTTTTTCAAAAAGAAGGCTAACTGGCAGCTGATCCGGGATGACATGATCCTGGACAACCGATATCTGACTGAGATACTGACGGAAAGGAAGTATCCGGACAGAATTCCGTTGGAGAAGCTGCTCGCCGGTATAGATGTATCGAAATAAGGAGAGCATTTACGGTAGATGACAACGGGATAACCTATGGTCTGGAACTGCCTGATTCACATCCAGATTAAGCAGGCAAGCCCTGACCGAACAATCATGCAAAAAACAGCATCCCTTGGGATGCTGTTTTTTCATATAAATCTTTATAAAACTCAAAAATTCGCAACCCCGTTGGACATTTGTTGGACAACGGATTTTATAATGCATTCAAACGATAATGTAAATCCATGCCCTTACAGATTTCCGTCAATTGCAAGGAGGACTCCATGGCTCCACCGAGAAAAAAGAATCCAAGCTTTCCTGAGAAAGGCTTCGAGAAATATAATGTCACCGTGACCGACCCTACGAACGGCAAGCCGCGCACCTATGCCGAGTACCGGCCAAAGCGCGGCTCCGGCTACGACATCCTGACAGACGACGCGCTGATCAGCGTCTCTGCAGCGCAACGGAGGCGGTGCTGGGTGACTCCAGATTTGAAAAATTCATGTCCAACATGACAAAGGAGGAGAGGCTGAGCATGGCCAAGGATTCCGAGACCATGCGCGGAGCCTGGGTATCCTACCAGGAATCCAATCCCCTCAGGGAGGGCGATAACCCCGTAAAGGACAAAAAAGAAACAGAAAACGAATCCATGCTTCCCACAAGCGTAAGTGAACCGCAGCTGTGATCACTGCCGAAGACGAGAAACCTTCGCTTTGAACCAGCCGAAAACGGACATACGCGCAAGCTATACAGACACATAAAAAGTGGTATCCCTTTGAGGTACCACTTTTTATGTTTTGAGTTTATCAGTCCAATCAGATCTGCCCTGCTGCTGTCAGGACTTCAAAAGGAAATGGCCGCGCTGACCACAACAGCCGCACTTGTTTTATTCTGCATTATGGATATAATTGTAATTAGCCAAAACTAACCATCGATTATATAAAATTTAACAAAGAGGATAAGATGAAATATCATATTGAGAAAAATACTGTGCAGGAGACGCTGATCATCCCGCTTTTTGGAAGGCTGGTGTGCTCAGAGCACTTTCCGGAGCTGTTTTCAGATCCCGAGGCAAAGCGTATATGTGACAGTCTGGACTATGATTTTGCAGATAAACGAAAGAAAATGGAGTCCGCTGCAGGCCTTTTCGGGGCAATGGAAGTCGCGCAGCGGCAATATGACCTGCGCTGCGAAGCGGAGCTGTATCTGAAGGATCATCCGAAAGCGGCGGTAGTAAACCTTGGCTGCGGACTGGATGACACCTTCTCCAAGGTCTGTAACGGAGAATGCAGGGGTTACAACATCGATTTTCCGGATGTGATAAAGGTACGGAATGAACTGCTTCCGGCAGGCGAAAATGAGACAAATCTGGCCTGCGATCTGAACGATTTTTCCTGGATGGACGAGATCGATGCATCAGGCGGAGCGGTCTTTTTTGCAGCAGGAGTCTTTTACTATTTCAGAACGATCGATGTAAAAAAGCTGTTTCAGGCGATGGCTGTGCATTTTCCGGGCGCCGTGCTTGCCTTCGATTCCTGTAATGAACGGGGCGCAAGGCTGATGCGCAGGACCTGGCTGAAGGAAGCCGGGATCACGGATGTGAGAGCATTCTTCTCGCTGGAGGATGAAGCGGAGCTTCGCGGATGGAGCGATCATTTTGCCTCGGTCTCAGCCAAAAGCTACATGCGCGGCTACCGGGATATTTATAACAGCGTCGGCATGTTCCATAAACTGATGATCCATTTCTGCGACAGTCTTGTAAGGATGAAAATCGTAAGAATATGCTTCAATGATCCGGCGGATAAGGCGTAAGGATCAGATCAAAATCGTTTATAAGCTGAGTGGCGGCATCCATGCGGATGCCGCCTTTTTTCATATAAAAACAGCTTCCGCTGCGCTCTGCCCCCGAAAGGGATATAAGTAAAATGGCAGCAAAAACCGCCCCGGGCGTTTTGCCTGTGCAGCAGGGTATTATTATACTGTTGACGCATATGCGCTCCAAAAGGTATCATATTTGTGACAGACAGTTAACAAAACCTGAAACAGGAGGTAAAACATGAAGCTTTGCAACATTAAGACCGATCAGGGCATTCAACTGGCCCTGGTGACGGAGCGCGGCATAATAGACGCCACAGCCGCCGGCTTTTGCCTCAGCATGGTGCAGGTCATTGCAGGCGCGGCTGCATCAAA
>JAEEPD010000036.1 GCA_016284575.1 Bacillota bacterium
TGGACTGGCAGAGCCTGCGCCTGTAGGCGATGCCGTTGGTGACATTGGTGAAGTTCTTCGGCCATGCCAGATAGAAATCGTGGAAGAGCTCGTCCTTGAGGATCTCGGAATGGAGGCCGGACACGCCGTTCACCATGTGGGATCCGATGACACTCAGGTTGGCCATCCTCACCTGGTTGTCGCCTATGGGTGCCATGTAGTTGATCTTGCCCCAGTCGCCCGGGAACTTCTTTTCCATGTCTGCTCTGAAGCGGCGGTCTATCTCCTCTATGATGACATAGACTCTTGGCATGAGCATGCGCACCAGCTGGGCGTTCCACTTTTCAAGAGCCTCGGCCAGCACGGTGTGATTGGTGTAGCCCACGGTCTTGTAGACTATCTTCCAGGCTCTGTCCCAGTTGAAGCCGTAGTCGTCCATAAGCAGGCGCATCAGCTCGGGGATGCAGAGGGCGGGATGGGTGTCGTTGATCTGAATAGACACCTTGTCCGCCAGATTGGCCACAGTGCCGTAGCGGTTGTAGTGATCTCTTAAAATGTTCTGGCAGGAGGCGGAGACCATGAAATACTGCTGCTTGAGCCTCAGCTCCTTGCCCTCCTCGATGTTGTCCGCAGGATACAGGACCTTGGAGATGAGCTCCGCCCTGTTGGAATCCTGCTGGGCCTTAGTGAAGTCTCCGCTGTTGAAAGAGGCCATGTCGAAGCCCTCGGAATTGATGCTTCTCCACAGGCGCAGCTTGCCGATGGCATCGGTGCCGGCACCGCTGATCAGCATATCGTAGGGCACTGCCTCAACGGTCTGGGCGTTGTAGATCACAGGCTTCATCCTGCCGTTGACCCACTCCTCCTTATAGTCGCCGTAGAAGCTTACCTTGAAGCTGTCCTCTCTTCTCTCCCTCAGCCATACATGGCCGCCGGGGAGCCAGTTGTCCGGCATCTCCACCTGCCAGCCGTCCACGATCTTCTGCTTGAAAAGACCATATTCGTAGCGGATGGAAAAGCCGGTGACGTCGTAGTTCTGCGACACAAGGCCGTCCAGGTAGCAGGCTGCCAGTCTACCCAGACCGCCGTTTCCAAGCCCTGCGTCAGGTTCGCACTCGTAAAGGTCCTCCAGACTGATCCCTCTGTCAGCGATGGCGGCCTCCACCAGTGCTCCGAGCCCCAGGTTATACAGATTGTTCTTGAGGGACTGTCCCATCAGAAATTCCATGCTGATGTAATAGACCTTTTTCTTTCCCTCGTGCTCCTTTTCCTCCTGGCGGCGCACCTTGTTCCATTTCCAGCGCATCTGCTGCATGCGGGAGCCCACAATGGCAGCGATGGATTTGTACAGCTCCTCGGCTGTGGCGCGCTCGTAGGTGGTGTGATATATATTCTCCAGGTGACCCTGAAGCTGTTCCTTAAACTGCTTTACCTGTGCTTTCGTATATTCTTTTTTCTGCATATAATCCCCTTACATCATCAAATCTCTGTACATCTGGGCATAGTCTCTGGCTGCCTTGTTCCAGGAGTAGTCCTCCTGAAGATCGTGCTTTACGAGCTTTTCCCAGTTATCTCTGTCATACCAGTGCTGCACTGCATTGTCCAGAACGAAGCCGAAGCTGTGGGCATCGTAATGGCCGAAGACGAAGCCGTTGCCGTCTCCGAGGCTGCAGTCCTGTATGGAGTCGTTGAGGCCGCCTGTAGCCCTTACAAGAGGCACAGTGCCGTAGCGCAGAGCTATCATCTGAGCCAGGCCGCAGGGCTCGCTCTTTGAAGGCATCAGAAGGATGTCGCCGGCGGCATAGATCCTGTGGGACAGGGCTCTGTCGAACATGATGCAGCTGCGGACCTGATCTCTGTGTCTTTCCTCCAGACCTCTGAAGAAGTCCTCATAGAAGGGATCTCCGGTGCCGAGGAGCATGAACTGAACATCGTGGGTGTTAAGGAAGCCGTCGATGGTCTCCCTCAGAAGATCCACGCCCTTGTGAGCCACAAGGCGGCTGATCATAACGATCATGGGCACGTCCCTTACGGGCAGGTCCATCTCCTCCTGCAGGGCCTTCTTGCATTCAGCCTTGCCTGAGATGTCCTTTGCGCTGTAATTTGCGGCTATCATGGTATCCTTTTCAGGATCGTAGAGCTTGTTGTCGATGCCGTTTAAGATGCCTCTGAGCTTGAAGCTGTACTCGTTGATGAGGCCGTCAAGGCCGTGGGCATAGAACGGGTCTCTGAGCTGCTGAGCATAGGTGGGGCTTACGGTGCTGATCAGGTTGGCGCAGGTTATTCCGCCCTTAAGCAGATTGATGTCCTTGCCCCAGTTCACGTAGTGAGCCTGATCCTCTCCAAGACCCAGCACGTCTCCGCGGCAGAAGGCGCTGTACTGGCCCTGATATTCGATGTTGTGGATAGTCATGACGGTCTTGACCGGCAGCTTGTAGAAGGAGTCCTGATAAACGGGCACCATGGCGCTCTGCCAGTCGTTGGCGTGGATGATGTCGGGCATGAAGTCCATGAACTCCAGAGCCTCGAACACTGCCCTGCTGAAGAAGGCGAAGCGCTCGCAGTCGTCAAAATATCCGTAGAGATTGTCCCTGCCGAAATACTCCTCGTTGTCGATGAAGTAAGCAGTCATCCTGCCCATCTTCAGGCGGAAAACGCCCATGTATTTCTGTCTCCAGGAAACGGGAATGTCCTTGCAGCCAAGGAATTCCATCTTCTCTCTGTACTCCTGCTTTACTGCTTTATGCAGAGGCATGATCAGGCGGCAGTCCATGTCCTTTTTGTAATTGAGAGCCACCGGAAGAGAGCCTGCAACATCGCCCAGACCGCCGGTCCCCGCAAAGGGTACAGCCTCCGGGCTGACATACAGTATCTTGATTTTGTCATTCATAATAAAAACCTCCATAGGTGATAATGCTTTATGAAATCTATTATTGTGATTTGCAGTAATGTTAATATCTGTTTAAAATTATTGTCGAAACCTTAAGCTATAGTTTATAATTAATCGTAGAAAATAGCAATCAAATTATACTAAAAACTCATGCTGCCGCAGCGGGACTGAACCTGTTTTTGACAGTCAGGATGACAGCAGGAACTTTTTATATCTGTCACCGAGGACACAACATCTATGAATAAAAAAGAAAGCGACATCTCCTATCAGAAGTATCTCTTCCACAGAGGTGAGAATTTCAAATCCTATGAATTTTTGGGCGCCTTTCCTCAGAAAAAGGATAGCGGCGTCCTTTTCCGAGTCTGGGCTCCCAGAGCCAGAGCCATATCCCTGGTATGGGACGGCAACGGCTGGCAGCCGGGCCAGACACCCTTCGCCAGAGTCGAGGATGACGACAGCATCTGGGAATGCTTCGTCCCCGGCATGAAGGACGGAGATTTCTATAAATTCGCCGTGGAGGGCAGCAGAGGCGGTATCACCTTCAAGAACGACCCCTACGGACTTGAGACCGAAAGCGCCATAGGAAAGGATCAGCCCCAGAGGGCGTCCATCGTATACGCCAGAGATAAAAAATACCGCTGGCACGATGCCGCCTGGCTCAAGGACAGGAAAAAGAGAAACCCCTACCGCTCCCCCATGAACATCTACGAGGTGAATCTGGGCTCCTGGAAGCGCAGAGAGGACGGCTCCTACATGAGCTACCGGGATGCAGCCAAGGAGCTTATTCCCTACGCGAAAAAGATGGGCTTCACCCATCTGGAGCTGATGCCTGTAACAGAGTATCCTTTCGACGGCTCCTGGGGCTATCAGGTGACGGGCTACTTCAGCGTCACCACCCGCTACGGAAAGCCGGAGGATCTCAAGTTTTTCATCGACGAGGCCCATAAAAACAACATAGGCATAATCCTTGACTGGGTGCCGGCCCACTTCCCCAAGGACGCACCGGGACTCATCGAATTTGACGGAGAGCCCCTGTACGAGGACAGCAATCTCTTCCGCATGGAGCACAAGAGCTGGGGCACCAGGGCCTTCGATTTCGGCCGGCCGGAGGTCAGGAGCTTCCTCATTTCCAGCGCCAGCTACTTCTGCGAGGAATTCCACGCCGACGGCATCCGAGTGGATGCCATCTCCGCCATGCTCTATCTGGACTATGACCGCAGGGACGGCGAATGGCAGCAGAACCAGTACGGCGGAAGAGAAAACCTGGAAGCCATAGACTTCCTGCGCCGCTTAAATGAGCACCTTCTCACCCGCTATCCGGGAGTGCTCTCCATAGCTGAGGAATCCACAGCCTGGCCAATGGTCACAAAGCCGCCTGTGGATGGAGGCCTTGGCTTCAACTTCAAGTGGAACATGGGCTGGATGAACGATACCCTGTCCTATTTCAAGGAGGACTTCATGTGGAGAGGGTCCCATCACTACAACCTGACCTTCGCCATGACCTACACCTACAGCGAGAACTTCATCCTGCCCATCTCCCACGACGAGGTGGTCCACGGAAAGGGCTCTCTGGTAAACAAGATGCCCGGCACCTACGAGCAGAAATTCGACGGCGGCCGTTCCTTCTACGTCTACTTCCTTACCCATCCGGGCAAGAAGCTGTCCTTTATGGGCAACGAGATAGCCCAGTTCATAGAATGGAACGAAAACCAGGGGCTTGACTGGATGCTGCTGGACTACGACCTGCACAGACAATACCAGCTCTTCGTAAAGGACATCAACCACATCTACCTTGAAAACTCCCAGCTCTGGGCAGGTGACGACCGCTACGAGGGCTTCAAGTGGATAGACGCGGACAACACCACCGCCAGCGTCTACAGCTACTACAGGGAGGATCCGGACCATCCCGGAAGAAAGCTTCTTGTCATACTCAACTACTCCGGTCTGGACTACCAGGACTTCTGGTTCGGCGTGCCCGAAGCCGACTGCTGGAAGCCTCTTATCGACACGGATTCCGCGAAATACGGCGGCAGAGGCATGAGAAAGAAGCGCGTATACAGACCCAAAAAAGGTGAATGCAATAACTATAAAAAGCATATCAGTGTAATGCTCCCGGCCAGATCCGGAATTATTCTTGTATCGGAGGAGGACACAAAAAAATGAAAAAGAAAAAATGTATAGCCATGCTCCTTGCCGGAGGACAGGGCAGCAGGCTCATGCCCCTTACGGACAAAATTGCCAAGCCTGCGGTGCCTTTCGGCTCCAGGTACCGCATCATCGATTTCCCCCTTTCCAACTGCGCGAACTCGGGGATCGATACCGTCGGCGTACTCACCCAGTACCAGCCGCTGGAGCTGAACGACTACCTGGGGAACGGAACTCCCTGGGGAATGAACCTGACCTATGGCGGGCTTCACATCCTGCCGCCCTATCAGGCCTCCGAGGGCTCTGACTGGTTCAAGGGCACGGCCAATGCCATCTATCAGAACATCAGATTTATCGAAAGATACAATCCGGAATACGTACTTATACTTTCAGGCGACCACATTTATAAAATGGACTACAACGCCATGCTGGAGGACCACATTAAGAACGACGCCGACTGCACCATAGCCGTCATCGACGTTCCTCTGGAGGAGGCCTCCCGCTTCGGCATAATGAATACAGACAAAAAAGGCCGCATAACTGAGTTTGAGGAAAAGCCCAAGCAGCCCAAGAGCACCCACGCTTCCATGGGCGTATATATCTTCAGCACCGACAAGCTCATAAAATATCTGATAGAGGACGAGGCAGACAAGAGCTCCAGCAATGACTTCGGAAAGAACATCATCCCCAAGATGCTGGCGGACGGACAGAGGATGTTCGCCTACGTATTCAAGGGCTACTGGAGAGATGTGGGTACTCTGGAATCCTACTGGGCAGCCAATATGGACGCCATAGAGATGCCAGAGGATGAGCCTGAAAAGCTTGTCCTCAACGACCCCGCCTGGAGGATCTACTACCGCCACGACAGCGCAAGGCCTCAGTACATAGGCGAAAACGCAAAGCTTTCCAATTCCATGATAGGCGGAGCCTGCAACATCGACGGAGAAGTGGATCACTCCATCATCTTCAACAACGTGGTGGTGGAAAACGGCGCCTTCATCAAGGATTCCATAGTGATGGACGGCGCGGTCATCAAGTCCGGCGCCAGGGTCGAATACGCAATAATCGACTACGATGTGGTGATAGGCGAAAACGCTTCCGTGGGCGGGCCCAAGGAGGGCGGCGCCATGAGCGTTGTGGCTAAAGGCATCAGCCTTCCCGCAGGCAAGACCGTTGCCAGCGGCGAAAAGATCACGAAAAAGGAGGCAGAGTAAAATGATCGACGCATTGGGACTTATTTTTACCGATGGCTTTGATGTGCAGCTGGACGCCCTCACCGAAAGGCGCACCGTTGCCTCCATTCCCTTCGCAGGAAGATACAGACTGATAGACTTTCCTCTTTCCAACCTGGCAAATTCCGGCGTAAGAAACATCGGCATCATAGTTAAAAAGAATTATCAGAGCCTCATGGACCACATAAGAGGCGGCGCGGAATGGGACCTGAATCTTAGATTCACTGGCCTCACCTTCCTGCCCCCCTTCTCCTCCGTCACCTCCGAGGAGCCGGATGTGTATAAAAACAGGCTGGATGCCCTGGCAGCCAACACCTCCTTCCTGCGCTATCACAAGGAAAAGTACGTGATAATGATGGGCAGCGATTTCATCTGGAACGAGGATCTGGAGGATTTCTACGAGGCCCATATAGCCAGCGGCGCAAAGATGACAGCCCTCTACACAAAGGAGGCCTTCAAGAAGAATCCGGAGACTGAAAGCACCTTCGTGGTGACAGACAGCACCGGCAAGATAACAAGGCAGATCATTTCGAACCAGAAGCCCGATGGCGCCTTCTATTCCATGAACACCTACATCATGGAAAGAGCCGCTCTTCTGGAGCTTCTCGAATCCAGGCACAAGACCGGCATCAGGAGCCTCAGGCGGGATGTGATCGCAAAAATGATAGAGAACGGTGAGGCCAACAGCTATGAAGCAAAGGGCAAGGTCTTCCACATCGATTCCCTTGAAGCCTACCTTCGCAGCAGTCTGGACATGCTTTCAAGACCCAACCGCATGTCCCTCTTCGGAAATGAGGACCGGCCCATACTCACCCACATCATGGACAGCGCTCCCACCAAATACGGAAAGAACGCTAAGGTGACCAATTCCATCATCGCAGACGGCGCGGTCATCGAGGGCGAGGTCAGAAACTGCATCATCTTCAGAAACGTAAAGGTGGAGGAAGGCGCCGTGGTAGAAAACAGTGTCATCATGAATGACACACTGATCTCAAGAGGCGCTCACATCAACTACTGCGTACTGGACAAGAACATCATCATCGGAGACGACAGATGGCTGTCGGGCTACATCACCCACCCGTTCTACAGCAAGAGAAGCTCCGTCATCTAAAAAACAGAGGATCGTATGATAAAGAGGGAAATCATTTTCGATTCGAGGAACGAATACTATAAGAGTCCTGTCGGAGCCACAGTGTCCGGGCAGGAGATAAGCTACAGGATAAAGATCAACGCATCACTGGATCCACACGACGTGGATCTGGTGGTGCTCTATGACGCCAACAAGAGCTTCGGCTACTACCGCATGAACTTTGGCGGCGAGGAAGAGCTCCCCGAGAGCCAGATGCCCGGCGGGGTCAAGACCTACAGGACATTTGAGCTTACCATGCCCATATGGGACAGGGGGCTCTATTTTTACTGGTTTGAATTCAGCACGGTCTTCGGAAGACTGCAGGCAAGAAGGTCCGGTCCGGACAATAAACCTGTGATCGCAGGCCCGGAGCAGGCTCCCTGGCAGCAGACAGTCTACAAGAGAGACTATCTGGTGCCTGAATGGATAAAGGGAGGGACCTTTTACCACATTTTTGTGGACCGCTTCTGCCGCGGAAAGGAAGAGCGAGTCCGGATGGCGGGAAAGATCCTCAGAGACGACTGGGGCGGCCTGCCCGAATACAGGCCGGATGAGAACGGCATAGTGCAGAACAACGATTTCTTCGGAGGAGACCTGAGGGGCGTCATCAATAAGCTCCCCTACATTGAATCCCTGGGCGTCAGCTGCATCTACCTCTCCCCCATCTTCGAGGCCTATTCCAACCACAAGTACGACACCGCCGATTACTTCAAGATAGACCCCATGTTCGGCACCCTGGAGGATTTCCGGGAGCTGTGCTCCGAGGCGAAGAAGCGCGGCATGGCGGTGATACTGGACGGAGTCTTCTCCCACACGGGCTCCGACTCCAGATACTTCGACAAGCTTGGGCACTATGGCGGCATCGGAGCCTACAAAAACCCGGACTCCATATACCGCAGCTGGTACTATTTCAGGCCCGATGAGACCTACGAAAGCTGGTGGGGCATAGACACCCTGCCCCGCATCAACAAGTTCAACGAGGACTACATAAACTTCATCTGCGGCCGGGACGGCGTGGCCCGCTACTGGATACGCCAGGGGGCCAGCGGCTGGAGGCTGGATGTGGCTGACGAGCTGCCCAATTACTTCATCGACAGGCTCTGTGAGGCTGTCAAGGAGGAAAAGCTTAACGCCATAGTCATAGGCGAGGTCTGGGACGACGCTTCCACCAAGATATCCTACGATGAACGCAAGAACTACTTCCAGGGCAACAGGCTGGATTCGGTCATGAACTACCCCCTGAAGGTGGCTCTGATAGACTATTTCTGCACAGGAAACGCCGAAAAGCTGGCCCATGCGGTGGAGACCATATGCGAAAACTACCCAAAGGACGTGGTGGACTGCCTTATGAACAACATCGGAAGCCACGACACCATGAGGATACTCACAGTGCTGGGGACTAAGCATCCTGCAGAGGACCTGCCCAAGGACTACATGGCGGTGAACAGGCTGACCCCCGAGGGGCTGGCAGAGGCCAGAAGGCTGCTTATGAGAGCCTGCGTGCTTCACGCAACCCTGCCCGGTGTACCCTGCATCTACTACGGCGACGAGATAGGCATGAAATACACGACTGGACTGAGCAGCAAGGAAGGCTCGGGCCGCCGTGCCGGTTCTCGCACACCCATGCAGTGGAGCCATAGCCTGAACGCCGGATTCTCGTCATGTGACCCCAGCAAGCTTTATCTGCCTGTTGATACCGAAGGCGGCAGTCTCACCGTCGAAGCACAAGATAACGACACCAACTCGCTGCTCAACTTTACCAAGAGACTGCTGCTCCTGAGGCACAACCAGCCTGCCCTGGGTAATGACGGCGACTGGCAAATGCTTAGTGCGATTAATCGCCCTTATCCGTTCATCTATATGAGGGAAGCCAACGGCAAACGTCTGGTTGTTGCCATTAATCCCAGTGCCAAGAAAGTTAAGGCAACCATCCCCTGCCAACAGATCAATGGCAACCTCCTCATCAAGACAGGCGATGCATCCTACCACAAGGGCAAAAAGGAAGACAAGATCACATTGCATGGGTTCTCGGCTGCAGTCTTTGAGTGATTTTTATGGAGTTTTGAACTATTTTTCAAAAGTTTTCTCCCGAAAAGAACTCCCATTTGCCACACTTTTGCTATCTTTGCCCACTAGCAAAGGACGTCTGCGCGGTCTTCTTGCAAGAAAAAATGCGGTTTTTCTTGCCATTGTGTTCGACTTACACTACCTTTGTATGTTTGAATTGTGGCGAAGGACCGCAATGCGACATTTTCAATGATCTCTAAAATCAAGTTAATATTATGATTATCATCGGTATTGCCGGCGGTACCGGCTCTGGAAAAACAACAGTAGTGCGCAAGATCATGGAACGCCTTCCCGAGGGCGAAGTGGGAGTGATTTCACAAGATTCCTATTACAAGGACTCGAGTCATGTTCCCGTTGAGGAGCGCCAGAACATCAACTTTGACGAACCTGCCGCTTTTGACTGGAATCTGCTGCTGGAACATGTCAAGATGTTAAAGAGAGGGGAATCCATCGAGATGCCCACCTATAGCTATCTGACCTGCTCACGCCAGAAGGAGACCGTTCCCATGGGGCCGCATGACGTAGTGCTCATTGAGGGCATCATGGCACTGAGCGACGCCCGCCTGCGCAAAATGATGGATATCAAGGTGTTTGTCGATGCCGATGGTGACGACCGCCTGATACGTGTCATCTCACGTGACTGCATCGAGCGCGGCCGCACAGCACAAGCCGTAATTGACCGCTACCAGAAAGTGCTCAAACCCATGCACCAGCTGCACATCGAGCCGACCAAGAAGTTTGCCAACATCATCATCCCCGAGGGCGGCAACAACGAGGTCGCCATCAACCTGATAACCGACTATATCAAGGGGCGCCTGACTACCAACAAGAAGAAATGAAACTGCCCTGGCAACACAAAGGCCAGCCCGCCAACGGCGACCCATCGGCTCCCGTCAAGCGTAACGACAAGGAGACGGCGGCGCAACTGAACGCCTCGGGCGAAGCGGGCACGCTCGTGTTGAGCACCGACAATCTGGTGAAGAAATATCGCCAGCGCACGGTGGTCAACCACGTTTCCATCAATGTGCATCAGGGCGAGATCGTCGGTCTGCTGGGTCCCAACGGTGCCGGCAAGACGACAACATTCTACATGACGACGGGTCTGGTGACGCCCAACGAGGGACGCGTGTTCCTCAACGATGTTGACATCACTACCCTACCCGTTTACAAGCGCGCCCAACTGGGTATCGGTTACCTGCCACAGGAGGCATCGGTGTTCCGAACCCTTAGCGTGGAGGACAACATCCGCACCGTTCTCGAGATGACCAATCTCACGCCGGCAGAACAGAAAGACCGCCTGGAACAATTGATCAGCGAATTCCACCTGCAGAAGGTGCGCAAGAACCTGGGTAACCGACTATCGGGTGGCGAACGTCGCCGCACCGAGATTGCCCGAGGACTGGCTATCAACCCGCGCTTTATCATGCTTGACGAACCCTTTGCCGGTGTCGATCCCATTGCTGTGGAGGACATCCAAAGCATCGTCTATAGCCTCAAGAGCAAGAACATCGGTATCCTCATCACCGACCACAACGCCCCCGAGACGCTGAGCATCACCGACAGGGCCTACCTGCTGTTTGAGGGCAAGATCCTGTTCCAAGGCACCAGCGAGGAATTGGCCGAGAACCCGACCGTGCGCGACAAGTACCTGGGCCACAATTTCATCTTCAGGAGGAAGCACTTTGATTAAACTCACACCCTTACGAGCTAGCAGCTCGTAATACTACAACAGAACAGTCGCTCAAGGCGGCTGTTTTTTTGTTTCTCATTCTGCTGATTCTGATAAGATTATTCCATTTATTTTTTTCTTCAATTTAATTGCTATTTTACACATTATTTAGTAAATTTGCGGCAATTTATACTTGATTACTACTTGATGTCGCATTATATTGCGGCTTGAATTGTCATTAATGTACTGTAAATCATATATTTATGCTTTATTATAACCATTTATTAACCATTAAATTTTAAACAAATGAAGTACTTTAAACTAAAATTTCTTTTAATCTTTGCGGCCCTTGCCATGGCGATACCGCCAGCCTGGGCCGGGACAGTTGTCGATGTCATAAATAGAGATGTCACTCTTTCGACACTTGGATCAATTGGCAATAGTACATGGGTAAATCCTTTCTCAGTAACATTAAATTCAGGTGCAGAGTACACTATACGCTCTATGGGCCTAAATGGCTTAGATAATCCTGCTCTTAACTGGAATGCGAATGGTTACCTTTATGCTACTAAATCTGGTGGAAAACTGAAGAGTGTTACCGTCTTTGGTGATGCTACAGCTACCAAGAATGTTGACATCTTTGCTTCAAACACGGCTTATTCAGCAGCACCTTCTGGCACGGCTGTTAAGACTCTCAGACTAAGTGATAATGGTACTACTTATGAATTTGAAGATGATTATACCTTCATCGCTATTAAGGGAAAGGCATCATCCACAAGGCCTTATTCTATTACAATCGTATGGGAAACTAGTGGTGACACACCTACCAATCCTTGGATTAATGTAACTCCCGATCCTCTGAACATTGATGATGATGGTGGCGTCTTTACTGTAAGTGCCGCCAACATGCCTGACGATGGTCTGGGTGTGAGTGTTGATAGTAGTTCGCCATCGAACGCATTCTCGTTC
>JAEEPD010000037.1 GCA_016284575.1 Bacillota bacterium
CGCAAAGCAGGATCTGTATTCGAAGGTCATGGCCCTCTACGAGGAGGACAGACGGCGCAATACCGAAAAGACCAACCAGATCCGCAGGGAGATATACGAAAAGCTTCCCATGGTGAAGGAGCTGAATCAGGAGCTTCAGGATGCCAGATTCGGCCTTTCAAGAGCCCTGTTCATGGGCGCGAACGGAAGCGCTGCTCAGGAAAGAGAAAAAAAGCGCATCAGCGCCATTCTGGCGGAGAGGGCCAGGCTGCTTACAGAGGCAGGCTACGCCCCGGATGCGGGAGAACAGATATACACATGCAGGCTGTGCAAGGATACGGGGGAGCTGGACGACGGCACCCGCTGCAGCTGCTTTAAGGATAAGCTTGCCCTTCTGCAGGCTGAATAACAGAAAAAGGACGGTCTTATGGCTCAGGATACGGAGAATAAGAACGGAAAAGCGAATAAAACCGAATACAGCGATGCGAAAAAAGACATCAGGGAAAAAGCCCTGGGCAGCCTTAAAAAGCTCTCCGGGCTTGTTGACGTTGATGAAATAGACAGGGAGCTGGAGCGCCAGAGCGAGGAAAAGCAGAAAGCCGCAGAGGGCGTAAGAGATCCCGGAAAGCTCAGGGAGCACAGAGAGGAGAAGCTCACCGCCTACAAGGCCAAATCCGCCCTTCTGGGCTACGAGGCCAGGACCGTAAAGGAAAGCTTCATCCACAGGACCTGGCGCCTGGTCAAAGGCCTGAGGGCCCTAAGGGAGGAGCACAAAAGCCAGCCGGAGCTTCCGGAGGAGGTAAGGCGGGGCGACTGCATAGCCCTGGTCTGGGACTGCTGGTCTCCTGTCATGGGCGGCTGGACGGATATGGTGGACACGGGCTGGAATTTCCTCTCCCGCCTTGGACGAGACGCCATCGACGCCCTGCTGTGGCTGGCTGATCTCATCATCGCCGCAGCCTTTTACATACACGGCGGCCTTTTATGGCTGTGGGACCTGCTGTGGGACCTTCGCTTCTGGTTCGACCAGAACAAGGGCTGGGTGTTCCAGATCTTTGCGGGCTCTGTCAGCGTGGTGGCCCTGCTGGCGGTATTCATAAGCTCCCTCATAGGCTATGAATACAGCTACTACGGCAAGGTGCTGGGCATCACAAGAAGCCAGAAGGATGTCTACGAGGTCATCAACGACCTGGATCTGAGCCGGAAGATGTCAGATGTCACCGGCGCCAACATCTCCTTCGACGTGGAGAGGGATATTCAGTTCAAGAAGGTCTACGGCTTCAACCTCGACATAGACAGCAACGACGAGATATTCGACCACCTCTACTACATGAGAGACATCCAGGTCCGCGCCTACGCTGTGGTCGTGGACGGGGAGGAGCTGGTCATCCTCGAAAGGGAGGAGCTGGCCCAGGGGCTTCTGACCCGCATTCTCAAGGACTTCACGCCGCCTAACATAGATGTGGAATACACAGACGTGCACTTCGAAGAAAACGTGATGGTCACGGAGGTGGGCGTGCAGCTGGGCGATCTCTGGAATTACAACGACGCGCTGGCCTATCTTGAGACAGGCAGTGTAAACAAGGAAGACGAGGAGCAGGAGGCTAAGGTCCACGTTATAAGCACCGAGCTTGCCACAAGCTACGAGCGCATCAATTACGGAACAAAATACATACAGAACAACAATCTCTACGCGGACGAGACCGAGCTGGTGACAGAGGGCGTTTACGGCCGCAGGGAGATCGTATCTCAGGTGGAGAGGATAAACGGCGAGGAAAGCAGCAGGACCATAATATCCAGCGTGCAGATATCCGATCCTGTTGACGAGGTCATGTATCAGGGCACTAAGCCCATACCCGCAAGGACGGGCTCGGGCACCTTCATCTACCCAATGACCAGCTACACCATCTCCTCCAGATTCGGAATGCGCTGGGGCAGGATGCACCAGGGTGTGGACTTCGCGGGGCCCCAGGGCGTAAAGATATACGCCAGCGACGGCGGCACCGTCACCTATGCAGGCTGGATGGCAGGCTACGGCTACGTGGTAATGATAGACCACGGCGGCTTCTTCGAGACCCGCTATGCCCACTGCAGCAAGCTTTTAGTTAGTGAGGGCGACAGGGTCTACCAGGGGCAGAACATAGCTCTTGTGGGAAGCACCGGAAACTCCTCCGGTCCCCACTGCCACTTCGAGATCCGCTACAAGGGCGAGCCCATGAACCCCCTGAATTATCTGTAGCTTTTACAGGCTGATGGGGCAGAACGATAGCTATTTGCTGAACATTAATGCTGAAATATAAAAAAATGCAATAATATTCCACGGATGCTATATTGTAATGAAGTGAAGGCTGGCGTAAAATAAATAAGATTTTGCACAAGGAGGCAAATATGGAAAGATATATTGGAACCGTATCCAGGGGCGTCCGCGCACCCATCATCAGACAGGGCGATGACATCGTAAAAATCGTCACTGACAGCGTACTTCAGGCAAGCCGTGTCCACGGCATCGAATTCAGAGACAGAGACGTTATAGCCGTCACCGAATCCGTTGTGGCAAGATCCCAGGGCAACTACGCCACTGTGGAGCAGATCTCCGCGGACATCAGAAACAAGTATCCGGAGGGCACCGTCGGCGTCATCTTTCCCATACTGAGCAGAAACCGTTTCGCCATGTGCCTTAAGGGCATCGCAGGCGGCGCAAAGAAGGTCATCCTGATGCTCAGCTATCCCTCCGACGAGGTCGGCAACCACCTGATCTCCATCGACAAGGTGGATGAGGCAGGCGTCAACCCCTACACCGATGTGCTCACCGAGGCCACCTTCAGAGAGCTCTTCGGCTATGAGAAGCACAGATTCACCGGTGTGGACTACATCGAATACTACAAGGAGCTGATCAACAGCCAGGGCGCAGAGGCTGAGGTCATTCTGGCCAACGACTGCCGCTCCATCCTCCGCTACACCAAGGCGGTCCTGTGCTGCGACATCCACTCAAGAGAAAGAAGCAAGAGGCTGCTCAAGGCTGCAGGCGCCGAGATCGTATATGGTCTTGACGACATCCTCAGCGCACCTGTCAACGGCAGCGGCTACAACGAACAGTATGGCCTGCTCGGAAGCAACAAGGCCACCGAGGACTCCGTAAAGCTCTTCCCAAGAAACTGCCAGCCCGTGGTTGACGGCATCGCAAAGGCAATCAAGGAGGCCACCGGAAAGAACGTGGAGGTAATGATCTACGGCGACGGCGCCTTCAAGGATCCCGTGGGCAAGATCTGGGAGCTGGCTGACCCCGTTGTTTCCCCGGCTTACACCGCAGGGCTCGAGGGTCTTCCTAACGAGCTCAAGATGAAGTATCTGGCTGACAACGATTTCGCAGGACTTTCCGGCGATGCTCTTAAGGAAGCTATTTCCGAAGCCATCAAGAAGAAGGATTCCGACCTGAAGGGTCAGATGGCCTCCGAGGGCACCACCCCCAGAAGGCTTACAGACCTTCTCGGATCCCTGTGCGACCTCACCTCCGGCAGCGGAGACAAGGGTACGCCCATCATCTGGATCCAGGGCTATTTCGACAATTACACAAATTAATCCCTCAGGATAACACCAGCCGGAGCACCAACGCTCCGGCCTTTTTTATATCACCCGTCAAAATCATATGCCAAACAAAACCGTCTCAAATGGCATTCAGTACGATAAGGCAGAGGCCCTCAGCGCAAAGGCTTCGGCAGCTGTTAAGCAGTCGATCTGTTCGTCGCTGTTTCGGCACGCTCGGGAACGCACCGGGTGCCTACAGTCGGCACCCGGCTTAACGACCCTCGCTGCGGCGGACCGCCCCGCCGCACCGTGCACGACGCTCGAACATATCGTGCTTAACGACGCCGCCTCAGCAATGCGCTTCAGAACCTCTGCCTTATTGCAAAATGCCGGTTTTAGAGTATGCTGAATGGTCTTCCGCAGGAGCTCTACGCAGCCGCACGATTACAGCGAGTGTGCGCCGAGGCAGCCGGGAGGTTAGCGCGATAGCGAGCGGCGACTGTAGGCGCGAGCGGGTCCAGCGTGCGGCCGAGATTAGCGAAGCTGAAATCGACTGCGCTGCAGCGAGAGCGACGCCGCAAAGCGGCTAGTGCCTGTGGTAGACCAAAGACCATGAAGCATGCTTAAAGCAGGATAAATAAAAAAATGTGACAAAGAGAACCGTCTCCGTTATCACCCTGCAGTTAACAGCCGTCACTATATCAAAAAAACGAATAAGAAAGGCGAATCGTTCAATAGATTGAAAGTTGTTAAAACTTTAATTAAATTGACATCATTGCTGCTGATTAATATAATAAGTATGCGAGATTAATATAGTACGGATGAAGGGGTCGGAAGGCGAGTCTGACCGATCCTGGACGAAACTCTGGAAAGCACAATTTGTGCACCGTCGGGGCAAACCTAGAAGAGCGTTATAAGCGCTTCTTTTATGTGAATCTCTCAGGTAAAGACACGGAGCTGGTATGCTTTCTTTGCATATTGGCTCTGTTTTTGTTTTTATGTTATATCTGTCTGAACTGCTGGCTAATGCAGCTCAGGCGCATCAGATCAAGGAGGATAAATAATGGAAAAGAAAACACCCCTCTATGACAAGCATGTGGCACTTGGCGGAAAGATGGTCGAGTTCGGCGGCTTCCTCATGCCGGTACAGTACAAGGCCGGTGTTGTTGCTGAGCACATGGTAGTCAGAGAAAAGGTCGGTCTGTTTGATGTATCCCACATGGGCGAGCTCAGACTTTCCGGTCCCGACGCTGAAAAGAATATTCAGTGGATCTGCACCACCGATATTTCCAAGATGGTCGTAGGCCAGATCAAGTATTCCATGTTCTGCAACGAAAACGGCGGCATCGTGGACGACCTGGTTATCTGCAAGCTGGCAGACGATGACTTCATGCTTGTTGTAAACGCAGGCAACAGAGCCAAGGACGGCGCATGGGTATTCAGCCATCTGAACGGCGATGTTACCTATGTTGATCAGGGCGACCTCTGGGGCGAGCTGGCTCTGCAGGGACCTCTGGCAGGCAAGGTAGCTGAAAAGCTGGTCAAGAAGGAAGATCTGCCCGATCTGTATTATTATTTCACCAACCCCGTAGACGTAAACGTAGGAAACAGAACCATCCAGTGCCTGATCTCCCAGACCGGCTACACCGGTGAGTTCGGCTATGAGTTCTACTGCAAGGCAGAGGACGCCTGCGATCTTTGGGACGCTCTGCTCGCAGCAGGCGAAGAGTTCGGAATCCTCCCCTGCGGCCTCGGCGCAAGAGACACCCTCAGACTGGAAGCTTCCATGCCTCTCTATGGCCACGAAATGACCGATGAGATCTCCCCCAAGGAGGCAGGTCTGTTCGTAAGACTCAAGGGCAAGGATTATCTTGGCAGAGACGCCATCATCGCAAGAGGCACTCCCAAGATCAAGAGAGTAGGCTTCAAGGTTGTCGGCAGAGGCATTCCCAGAGAGCACACCGATCTCTACACCATGGGTGGAGAGAAGATCGGCTGGATCAGCTCCGGCACCCACTGCCCGTATCTTGGCGGCGCTGTAGCCATGGGCTATATCCCCGTAGAGATGGCTGAGCCCGGCACCCACTTCAACGCTGACGTTCGTGGCAGAATGGTAGAAGTTGAAGTTGTAGAGCTGCCCTTCTACAAGATCGAGCACAACGTGGCAAAGTAAGCTGCGGACAGGGCTCGGAAATCGCGTAAGTCAGCCGCAGCCTCTGTCAGAACAGGGGCGCGGCAGCAAAAAATAAAAATTTATAAAAGGAGATACTAAAAATGAATTATCCCGAAGAACTCAAGTACACATCCAGCGACGAATGGGTAAAGATGATCGATGACACCACCGCTCTGGTAGGTCTTTCCGACTTCGCACAGGACGCTCTTGGCGACCTGGTTTACATCAACCTGCCCGTAGAAGGCGACGCTGTTACCGCAGGCGAAGCTCTTTGCGACGTAGAGTCCGTAAAGGCTGTTTCTGACGTTATCAGCCCCGTTACCGGCGAGATCGCAGAGGTCAACGAAGAGCTGCTGGACAACCCCGCTATGATCAACACTGATCCTTATGGCGCTTGGATCGCAAAGATCGTTAACGTCACCGGTTTCGAAGAACTGATGACCGCAGCTGAGTATGCTGCCTCCAAGGAAGCTTAATTATTAAACCATTGAAGCAGAGGGCAGAGCATTGCTCCGCCCTCTGTAATTGAAAGAAAGGATTTATAATGGGTTCCTATGTACCTAATACAGCCAAGGACCAGCAGGAGATGCTGAAGGCCCTTGGTCTTGGCAGCATGAAAGAGCTCTACAAGGATGTTCCCCAGAACATGATCCTGGACAAGCTGAACATCGCTCCCGGACTTTCCGAGATGGAAGTCAGAGAGAGAATGAGCGAATATGCTGACGCAAACAAGATCTACAAGACAGTGCTTCGCGGCGCAGGCGCTTATCGCCACTTCATTCCCGCAGTGGTCAAGGAGATCACCGGACGCGAAGAGCTGGTAACCTGCTACACCCCCTATCAGGCTGAGATCAGCCAGGGCGTGCTTCAGGGAATCTTCGAGTTCCAGACCATGATCTGCGAGCTCACCGGAATGGATGTTTCCAACGCTTCCCACTATGACGGCGGAACCGCTGCAGCAGAGACCATTCCCATGTGCAAGGACAGAAAGCGCACCAAGGCTTATGTTTCCGGCGCAGTCAATCCCCAGGTCATCGAAGTTATGCAGACCTACTGCTTCGCTTCCAACACCGAGCTGGTTGTCATCCCCGCAAAGGACGGCAAGACCGACAAGGAAGCTGTTAAGGCAGCTCTGGGCGCAGACGCAGCATGCTTCATGATCCAGCAGCCCAACTTCTTCGGCATGATCGAAGACGCTAAGGAGATCGGTGAGATCGTTCACGAGGCAGGCGCAAAGTTTGTCATGAGCGTCAACCCCATCGCCTGCGCAGTTCTGCCCACTCCCAGAGAGTACGGCGCTGACATCGCTGTCGGCGACGGCCAGCCCCTGGGTCTGGATACATCCTTCGGCGGCCCCTACCTGGGCTTCATGGCTACCACAAGCGCAAT
>JAEEPD010000038.1 GCA_016284575.1 Bacillota bacterium
TTTTATTGCTTCAGTGCGCTGAACGGCTTGAAAAATCCCGCGGATACTGTAGAATAATAACTGAAAAACGATCCCCTGTGCTATAGAAAGGAAGTGTTCAATATGGCAAAAATGGAAGTGGGAATGAAGTTTATCGATTTTGATTTTCTTACCCCCTGGAGCGGCGTAAAGAGGTTCAGCGAGCTGGCCGAGGGCAGCAAGACCGTGGTCAAGTTCCTCCGCTACTATGGCTGCAGAAACTGCCAGATCGATATAATGGAGACCGAGGAGGAATGCTGGAAGCTGATCAACGAGGGCGTTAAGCTCTTCATCGTTCTGCAGAGCGCTCCCGAGACTCTTCAGGAAGCCTACGGCGACGACCGTCCTCCCTTCGTTTACATCCTGGATCCCGAGATGAAGCTCTACAAGGAGCTGGAGATCGGCGACAAGCAGGAGGTCACCGACGAGAAGCTACTGGCTAAGGGCGCTGCAAGAAAGCAGAAGATGGCAGATCTTAATCTGGTCCACGGCAAGTACGAGGGCAACGAGCAGCAGGCTCCCGCCACCTTCGTTCTGGACAAGGACATGACCGTTAAATATGCAAAATACGGCCTGGTAAGCTACGATACGCCCGAAACCGACGAGCTCGTAGAAATTGTCAAGAGCTTCTAGAAAACGCGTCAGAGAGGCTGCCAGAGGCCTTAGAATCGATTTTAAACCGGGTGCATGGGCTGCACCCGGCTTTTTCGCACTTTACGCCTCGGGATCTTTCAGTATATTATATATCAGGAGGTATTATTGCCATGAAAAAAACAGTGGTCTTCCCCTACGGCAGGGGCTCCGTGGAGGCGCATATAGAGGAGGCTCAGCTTAAGGCTGTGCTTGTGAACCGAGGCACCGCGGCTCTTGATGAGGCTTCGGGCTGGGTAAAAAAGGAGCAGGAGCAGTACGTTCTGGACGCTCTTGAAAACCCCATAGGTACGCCGAGGCTTTCCGAGCTTTCGAAGGGAAAGAATAAAATAGTTCTGGTCACCAGCGACCACACCCGGGCGGTGCCGAGCAGGATAACTCTTCCGCTGCTTCTGGCGGAGATCCGGAAGGGCAACCCCGCGGCGGACATCACCATAATGATAGCCACAGGCCTTCACCGGGCAACCACCGAGGCTGAACAGCGCTCCATGTTCGGAGACGCCATCGTGGATAAGGAAAAGATAGTGGTCCACGACGCCTTTGACGATGACAACATGGTCTACGTCTGCGGGCTTCCTTCAGGCGCGGAATTCTATGTGAACAGACTGGCCTACGAGGCGGACATGATAGTTACCGAGGGCTTCATAGAGCCCCACTTCTTTGCGGGCTTCTCCGGCGGAAGGAAGAGCATACTCCCCGGAATCGCTTCGGCTGCCACAGTCAATGAAAATCATTCCTTCAAGGCCATTGCAAGCCCCTACGCCAAGGCAGGCGTTCTGGGGCAGAACCCCATATCAGTGGACATGGTCTACGCGGCAAGAAAGATGAAGGTCGCCTTTATCCTGAACGTTGCCCTGGACGAAGAAAAAAAGATAATCGGAGCCTTCGCGGGGGATCTGGAGGAGGCCCACGAGAAGGGCTGCGGGTTCGTCAACCGGCTGGCGAGGGTGGAGCCTGTCACAGGGGATATAGTCATCACCTCCAACGGAGGCTATCCTCTGGACCAGAACCTGTATCAGGCGCCAAAGGCGGCTTCCACCGCTGAAGCCTGCGCAGGGGAGGACGGGGTGATAATCCTTGTGGGCTCCTGCACCGACGGCCTTGGAGGCAGCAGTTTCGCCAGGCTGATGCAGATGGGAAGCCCCGCGGAGATCAACGAATACCTTTCGAAGATCCCGCCAAGAGAATCCATCTCCGAGCAGTGGTGCGTGCAGGTCTTCTCCCAGATGCTTATGAAGCACAAAATAATCCTGGTGACCGACGGCATAGACGAGGAGACCATAAAGAAGATAAACATGATACCCGCAAAAACCGTGGACGAGGCGCTGGAGCTGGCCTTCGGCTTCAAGGGTGCTGACGCCTCAGTGGTTGCCATACCTGACGGTGTGGCGGTAATGGCGGTATAGACGGCAGAATAAAAGGAGACTGACAGAAATGAAAGCTATGGCACTACAGTGCAATCCAAAGGACAATGTGGCGGTGCTCTTCGATGAAAATGCCTTTGCGGGCATGGAGATCGAGGTCAGGGACAAGGCCGGCGCCTCCACGGAAATGACCATCAACCAGCCGGTGCCCTTCGGTCACAAGCTGGCTCTGCGCCCCATAGCAAAGGGCGAGGACATCATAAAATACGGCGAATCCATAGGCATGGCCACAGCGGACATTCAGCCGGGAGATCACGTGCATGTCCACAACATGGACAGCAAGCGCGGCCGGGGCGACTGGAAGGAGGAATAGCAGCATGGAATTCATGGGATATGTGAGAGAAAACGGCAAGGTGGGAGCAAGAAACCACGTGGCCATCATCCCCAGCGTCAACTGTGCCAACGACGTGGCAAAGCGCATCAATTCAGCGGTGGCGAACACCAGATCCCTTAACCATCATCAGGGCTGCTGCCAGCTTCCCCCGGACCTTGACAGGGTCACTCTGTCTCTGACAGGCCTCGGTCAGAGCCCCAATATCGGGGCTGTGCTGATCGTTAGCCTTGGCTGCGAGGGCACGGACGTGGACTACATGGCTGAAAACATCGCAAAAACCGGCAAGCCCGTGGAGGTCATAAGGATACAGGAGCTGGGCGGCACCAGGCTTGCCACGGAAAAGGGCATAGAGATAGCTCAGAAGCTGGCGGATAAGATAGCGCCATACAAGAGGCAGCCCGTGGACATGTCGAACTGCATCATGTCCATAAAGTGCGGAGCCTCTGATGCCACCAGCGGCCTTGCGTCAAACTGCGTCATTGGCTACGTGGCGGACAGGATAGTGGATCTTGGCGGAACCGTGGTCTTCGGCGAGACCACCGAGTTTATAGGCGCTGAGCACATTCTGGCAAGAAGAGCCAGGACCCCCGAGGTGGGTAAAAAGATCTACGACATCGTAAACCGCATGGAGGCCAGGGCCAAGTCCCTCGGCTGCGACATGAGGAAGGGTCAGCCCACCCCCGGCAACATCGCAGGCGGCCTCAGCTCCATAGAGGAGAAGTCCCTTGGAGCCATTATGAAGTCCGGTTCCAGAACCATCGAGGGAGTGCTGGAGTACACCGATGTGATCACAGACCAGAAGGGTCTCTGGATAAAGGATACCCCGGGCAGAGAGATCGAGATACTCACGGGCATGGCAATCACCGGCTCCCAGGCCATGTGCTTCTCCACCGGCCGCGGCGCCCCCCAGGGCTTTCCCACCATGCCGGTGCTTAAGATCTGCGGAAACCCAGTAACCTTCCAGCACCTGCAGGAGGATATGGACGTGAACGCGGGACTGATAATCACCGGCGAAAAGTCCATCGATCAGGTGGGCGAGGAGGCCTTCAGGCGCTTTGTGGGCGTGCTCTCGGGAGAAAAGACCCACTGCGAGGAGCTGGAATACTACAATTCCATCGATATCTATACAATGGGACCGGTCATTTAAAACATGCTTTATACTGATGCCCAGCGCAGGGAGATACTTCACTGCATACTGGATTTTGGAGAACTTTATCTTAATACGGGCGGCGAGATCAGCAGGGTGGAGGACACCCTGTCCAGGATAGGCCGGGCTTACGGCGCGGTGCGCATGGATGTGTTTGTGATCACATCCAGTATTGTGGTGACCATGGAGTCCGGGGACGGCGAATCCATGACGGAGAGCCGGAGGATAGAAACTGCAGGCTCCACGGATTTTACCAGGTTCGAGGAGCTCAACAGCCTGAGCCGCAGGGTCTGCGCACAGCCCATGGCGCCCGAGCTTTTCCGCGAGGATATCCGGCGGATAGGGGAGCACCGCACGCCTTTTACAGTCTCGCTTGCAGGCAGCATGCTGGCGGCGGGCAGCCTTTCCATGTTTTTCGGAGGCACCTGGATGGACGGCATAGCAGCGGCGATCTTCGGCGCTGCCATCTGCTGGCTTCAGAGCCGCATTGGAAGGACCAGCCTCAACACCGCGGCGTCGAACCTTCTGATATCCCTTATCATAGGCCTTGGGGCAGGCATCGCCGCAAGGATAGTTCCTGTCCTCAACATGGACCTGATATTGATAGGCGACATAATGCTGCTGATCCCCGGGATAGCCATGACCAACGCGGTGCAGAACATGCTGGTGGGGAACCCCCTTTCCGGCGTGGTGCGCTTTACCGAGGCCCTGATCTGGGCCGGGGCGCTGGCTTTTGGCATATTTATCGCCATCTGGATAATGATTCTGATATAGGAGGTGGCAATGACAGAACAGATGATCATACAGCTTGCCACATCCTTTGCAGGATCCCTGGCATTTGCCATGATATTCGGCCTTCGGCGCAGGTACCTGCTGGCGGCAGGGCTCGGAGGACTTATAAGCTGGGCGGTATATCTTGCGGTCCACAGCTTTATTGATGAGATCTTCATAGGCTGCCTTGCCGCGGCATCTGTTGCCGCGCTGTTTGCGGACATACTGGCCCACGTGTACAAGGCCCCGGCTACACTGTTTCTTATACCGTCGCTTATCCCTCTGATCCCGGGAAGCTCCCTGTACTACACCATGAGCAGCCTGGTGCGTCAGGATGCGGCAGGGGCAAGATACTACGGTATCGATACCATCAAGTGGGCTCTGGCCATTGCGGCGGGGATCAGCCTGGTCATAGCCGTAAGAGAGCTCAGAACGAAGAAGGACGCATAAAGATCAAATACGCAAAAGAAAAAATGCAGTTACCGGCCTGTTTGAACCGATAACTGCATTTGATTTTGAGATGATTATTCAGCGCGCATTCTGTCCAGCTCCGCCTGGATGAGGCCCTGTACATGCTCTGCCAGATGGGCAGTGTTTTCGAAGTCATCTGAGTTTACGGGAGGCAGGATGGAAACCTTAATGGTGCCCGCCTTCAGCTTTTTCTGAGCCTCGAAGAGCTTGTAGCTGCCGTCCAGAGCCACTGGGATGACCTGCTTGTGAGCCTTGTAGGCGCATCTGAAGGAGCCGTGCTTGAACTCACCCATGTCGGGCCCCTTGCTTCTGGTGCCCTCGGGATAGATGCATACGCTGCGGCCTGCCTCCAGCTCATCCTGAGCCTGCTTAAGGCACTTGAGGGATTGCTTTACATTGCCCCGGTCCATGAATATGCAGCCCATGAACATCATGACGTAATTGGCGATGGGAACCTTAAGGGCCTGCTTTTTTGCCAGCGTTGCGGGTATCACGCCAAGATGGAGCACAGGAACGGCTACATCGAAATCCCCCTGATGATTGAGGGCGAACATGACAGGCTCATCTGTCGCAGCCGGAAGATTTTCCTTCCCCCTTACATCGTATTTTGCTCCTGCCACCCACAGCGGGAAGCGCAGCAGAGCCCTTACGATGGCCGTTGTGACAGCAGGGGGGTATTTCCCCGGCGCCCGGCGGAAGAATATGGTCGAGATGATCATCACGGGGATGACCAGTATGAGCGATATGGCTGATGCTATAAGAAACAGGATAGATCTTATCATAGCGGGTCCTTTCAGAAAAAAGATGAAAAATATTCTATCACAGTTTAACAAAAAAGTGGTCAAAAATATTAGCTTGTGGTAAACTATTTCGGTTAAAACACTAATACAGGAGTCTGCTCCGCAGGTAAAGAATTATGGCTAAAGAAAAAATCATCAATATTGCAGTTATCGCCCACGTAGATGCCGGCAAGTCCACCCTGGTGGATGCTTTCCTGGCTCAGTCAGGCGTCTTCCGCGAAAACGAGGAGATGCTGGCCCAGACCATGGACTCGGACGACATCGAAAGGGAAAGAGGCATCACAATCTATTCCAAGAACTGCTCCGTCATGCATGGAGACTACAAGATCAACATCGTGGACACCCCGGGTCACGCGGATTTTTCCTCCGAGGTGGAGCGCATCATCAAGACTGTGGATACCGTTATCCTGCTGGTGGACAGCTCTGAGGGCCCCATGCCCCAGACCCGCTTTGTGCTTACAAAGGCTCTGGAGCAGAACCTGAATCCCATCCTGCTGATCAACAAGATAGACAAGAAGGATGCCCGCATAGACGAGGTGGTGGACGAGGTCTACGAGCTGTTCATGGACCTGGAGGCCAATGACAGACAGCTGGATTTCCCCATACTTTACGGCATAGCCCGCCAGGGCATAGTCGTGAGGGATCCTGCGGATGCCGCGAACATTACCGTGGAGTCCGACGGCTCCAAGGTGCGCAAGCGCGCAGGCGGTCAGGACGGACTGGACATCACACCGCTGTTTGAGACCATAATAGAGCAGTGCGGAGCCTATCCCGACAGGGACGAGGAGCCTCTGCAGTTCCAGATCTCTTCTCTGGCCTACGACGATTACATCGGCCGCCTCGGCATTGGACGCGTGGACCGCGGTGTCATCCGCGAGGGCCAGCAGATTGCTGTGGCCAAGCCCGACGGCAGCTTTGCCATGAGAAAGGTGAACCAGTGCTTCGTGTACCGCGGACTTAAGAGAGTGGCGGTGCCCGAGGTAAGAAGCGGCGATATCTGCGTTATTTCAGGCGTTTCCGACATCACCATCGGCGACACCGTATGCGATCCCGACCATGTGGAGGCTCTTCCCTCTATCAGCATAGAGGAGCCCACCCTTTCCATGAACTTCATCGTAAACAAGAGCCCCTTCGCGGGTAAGGAGGGCAAGTTCGTCACCACCCGCCACATAAAGGAGCGTCTGGAGAAGGAACTGGAGGTTAATGTGGGTCTTAAGGTCGAGGAGACAGATTCCACCGACAGCTTCAAGGTTTCCGGCCGCGGCGAGCTGCATCTTTCCATTCTTATTGAGAACATGCGCCGCGAGGGCTACGAGCTGGCAGTCTCCAAGCCGGAGGTAATCTGGCACAAGGGCGATAAAGGCCAGCGCCAGGAGCCTGTGGAGGAGGTCGTCATCGAGGTACCCGATGAATACGCAGGTACCATCATCAACGATCTGAACCTGCGCAAGGGCATAATGGTGGGAATGGACGGCCGCAACGGCAGGTCCCGCATCACCTACACCGCGCCCACCCGCGGCCTCATGGGCTACAGAAGTCAGTTCATCAACGAGACCAGAGGCGAGGGCACCATGGTCCGCAGATTCATAGGCTACGAAGATTACAAGGGTGAGGTCCCC
>JAEEPD010000039.1 GCA_016284575.1 Bacillota bacterium
GACCGGACCTGTTCCTAAACCTTCGCCCCTCTTACGGACGCCTTTGCCGGGCCCTGTCACGTTTTTTTCTCTTTGCCTTGGTCTGTTATCGTCAGCCATGATCTTACCTTCCTGTAAAGCTATGTGTATGATTTTGCGGCATCAGGCAAAGCCGGTACCACAAACAGTATACTAAATAGTAACTATAATTTTAACACAATAAAGAGGGGAATGCACGAAGAAGTAGAGACTCAGCAAAAACTTATTGTATTTATTGTGCTGAAGCTGAGATGATTGTATAATAGTTATGAAAAACTTATCTTTACCGAACAGAATGGAGGCTTGAAATGAACGAAAAACTGGAATTCTTAAAGAACAGGACAAGCTGCAGAAGCTATACAGCAGAGATGCCCTCAAAAGAAATGCTGGAGAAGATCGCCGAAGCCGGAATCTACGCTGCAAGCGGCAGCAATAAGCAGGGCGTAAAGGTCATTTTCGTAACCAATAAGGAACTCAGAGACAAGCTGGAGGATCTGAACCGCAAAGCTGTAGGAATGCCCGAGGATGCGACTCCCTTCTACGGAGCTCCTGTGGTTGCTGTAGTCCTTGGCAATAAGGATGTGGCTACCTATATTTACGATGGCAGCCTGGTGCTTGGCAACATGATGCTGGCAGCTGACGCGCTGGACCTTGGCAACTGCTGGATCCACAGAGCTAAGCAGGAGTTCGAGACCGAGGAAGGTAAAGCGCTTCTCAAGCAGCTTGGCATCGAAGGCGAATGGGAAGGCATAGGCAACTTCATCGTGGGCTACAGAGCAGGCGAAAAGGCTGCTCCCAAGGAAAGACTGGCAGACAGGATCTATTTCGTGGAATAAGCCGCAGGATCTGCAGAGTAAGCTGCAGCACAAGTAAGGCATTGACTGCATCGGGCTTCATAGCCCGGTGCAGTTTTTATTGCAGCTGTATGCCCCGGTACGCTTCCTGATCGCGGCTGCAAAGGGGACTCCAAGGCCGGTTTCAGGCGCTCCTGCCTGCAATATTAGGGCTGATGGCTTGATAAAGCAGCCCGGAGGATGTATAATAAAAAAAGAACATTTGGTCACATTTGAGAGGCTTTAAGATGCAGCAGGTCAATTTTTTTGAAAACAATTTTCAGCAGCCCCTGGCGGAGAGGCTGCGGCCCCGGGATCTGGATGAATTCGTGGGCCAGCAGCACCTGATAGGCGAGGGGAAGGTGCTGCGCCGCCTTATCGAGAACGATCAGGTGAGTTCCATGATATTCTGGGGCCCGCCGGGAGTGGGCAAGACCACTCTGGCGAGGATAATCGCCGGGCGGACCAAGTCCAACTTCATAGATTTTTCGGCGGTGACCAGCGGCATCAAGGAGATAAGGGATGTGATGAAGCAGGCTGAGGCCAACACCAGCTTCGGACAGAAGACCATACTCTTCGTGGATGAGATCCACCGCTTCAACAAAGCCCAGCAGGATGCCTTCCTGCCTTTTGTGGAGAAGGGGAGCATCATACTGATAGGCGCGACCACCGAAAACCCCAGCTTCGAGATAAACAGCGCGCTTCTTTCCCGCTGCCGCGTTTTTGTGCTGCGGGCGCTGGAGCCCCAGGATCTGGTGCAGCTGATGAAGCACGCCATCTCGGACCGCAGGGGCTTCGGGCTTCAGAAGGTGGTCATATCCGACGATATCCTGGAGCGCATAGGCGTTTTCGCCAATGGAGATGCCAGAGTTGCCCTGTCCACACTGGACATGGTGGTCTTAAACGGCGATGCAGAGGACGGGGTTACTACCGTTACAGAGGAAACTCTGGAGCAGTGCATATCCAAAAAGTCCCTGCTCTACGACAAGAACGGAGAGGAACACTACAATCTGATCTCCGCGCTGCACAAATCCATGAGAAATTCGGACCCGGATGCGGCGGTGTACTGGCTGGCCAGGATGCTGGAGGCGGGGGAGGACCCCCTCTATGTGGCCCGGCGGGTGGTGCGCTTTGCCAGCGAGGACATAGGGCTGGCGGATTCCAGGGCTCTTGAGGTAGCTGTGGCAGCTTATCAGGCATGCCATTTCATAGGCATGCCCGAGTGCAGCGTGCATCTGACCCATGCGGTCATCTATATGGCCATGTCACCCAAATCCAATGCAATGGATGTGGCCTACATGCTGGCCAAGGAGGACGCCACGGCTCAGCTGGCGGATCCCGTGCCCCTTCATATAAGGAACGCCCCCACAAGGCTCATGAAGGACCTGAACTACGGCAAAAACTACATGTATGCCCACGACTACGAGGAAAAAATGACAGGCATGCACTGCCTGCCGGAGAGCCTGCACGGAAAATCTTACTACATACCGACCGAACAGGGCAATGAGGACCGCTATAAGAAGCGGCTGGAGGAGATAAAGGCCTGGAAGGCGGCCCACGATGTGCCGCCGGAGGAGTAGATAAAGGGCGGTGACTCCGCTAAAGCTTATATCTGGAGGAATTATGACTGATTATAAACTGCTCTGCAGACAGCTGGAGATATTCGCAGAAGAGGATCCGGGCTTTGTGCCCCTGCTTTCCAATGCCTCAGCTCTGCTTTGGGAGGCCCTGCCGGACATAAACTGGGCCGGATTTTATCTTGTGATGAAAAAGGATGTCGCAGAGGACGATGACGGCTCTGATCCGAGGCTGACGGCTGGTTCTGATCCGGCTGCATCGGATGCTTCAGCCCTGCGCCTGGTGCTTGGACCCTTTCAGGGAAAGCCTGCCTGCATACATATAGAGTACGGAAAGGGCGTCTGCGGCACCGCCTGGGCAGAGGATGCCACCCAGCTGGTGGCCGATGTGCATCAGTTCCCGGGCCACATCGCCTGCGACAGCGCGTCGAACTCCGAGATAGTGGTGCCCATACATATTATGAGAGTGTGCACAGCTGAAGACGCGAAAGAGGGCTCAGGCGGAGCCTGCAGCAGCGCTGAAAACGGCCTGCGGAAAACCGGACCGGTGGCGGCGGTGCTGGATATTGACAGCCCCCTCTTCGGACGCTTCACTGAGGATGATAAGGCCGGTCTGGAGGCCTTTGTACGGGTCCTGGAGGCCTCTCTGAGCCTCGAAAGTCCCGTCCTCGGGAGAAAACCCATTGAAAGCGCAGAAACAGGCGCTGAGGGGCTTTTGGGCGCAACGCCGGCTCCGGGTACACCAAGGGATCTTGGCGTCCTGCGCGTCGAGCTGGAGCAGACAGACCGGGAGCTTCTAAGGCTTTTCGAAAGGCGCATGGAGCTGAGCAGGGAGGTGGGCCTCTATAAAATGGAAAAAGGCCTCCCGGTGCTGGACAGTGCAAAGGAGGCTCAGAAGATCCGGGCTGCAAAAGACAGCCTGCCTGACGAACTGAAGGAATACGGAGCACGCTTCCAGCAGGTCCTTATGGATCTGGGGAAGGAGCTGCAGCAGTCCCTTCGGAAATAGGGATGGGTCAACTCAATATAAAGCAATAGAAAAGGACGGCTCCTAGAGCCGTCCTGTCATTTCATAAAACTTCATCGCTATCATTCCGGCTGCTTCCCTGAGGAAGTTGTTCAGCCGTATGCCCGGAAGGGATGTCCTTGCGGGATAGGTGCCGAAATTCATCTGCAGATACTTGCGTCCCACATATCTGGCTCTGCAGAGGTGGTATTCGCTGGAGCAGATGACCAGCTTAAGCGGCCTTTCCGGGGCACCGGGCAGCGGGCTTCGGGCTTCGCTGCTCATTCTGGTTTTTGCGTTTTCGATTATCTTCTCCAGGGAGTTCCCCAGATTTTCTATGGTGCTGGTGGATGCGTCCTCGGTTATCAGCCGATACTCCTCGATGCCTCTTGCCATAAGGACCTTTTTCATAGCCTCGGCTTCGCTCAGGTTCTCCCCCGGGCCCTGACCGCCGCTTAAGACTGCATGACACTCCGGGTAGGCCTTAAGATACTCCGCCGCGGCATTGATACGGTCTCCGAGGGATCTGGAGGGGACGTCGCCGTGCACCGCAGCTCCGAGGACAATTATATAGTCCGCGTTTTCGTAGTCTCTGCCTCTGCTCTCCCTGATCACGGAAGCCTCAAAGCCGCCGAAAACGCAGAGAAAGGCCAGAATGCAGGACATGAGCACCCACTTCAGGCTTTTGGGCAGCAGCGCAACAAGCAGGATGGCAACTGCAAAGGCGCAGAAAACCAGGGCAAGAAAGCCATAGCCCCTCATGGCGAATTTCAATATGACGGCAGCTGCCAGAAGCAGCGCCGATATGATAATTGCTGCAGTATATTTTTTCATTCGCTTTTCCTTTGCTTTGGACCGTTTATTTGGTCAGTCTGTCTGCAATGTCCTCGAATGCTTTTGTTATGGTGGTCTCTCCGCTTCTTACAACGGGGATGCCCATATTGTTTCCGATGTGAATGTTGAGATCGTAGGCAATGAGCCCTGCAAGAGGGCTGCGCATAGTCTGGGCGATGGTCTGAAGCCCGGGCAGGGCCTCGCTCTCCAACAGCTGGGGGTAGATCTTGTTTACAGCGTAGTAGCGCTCCCGGATGCCGAGAGCCTCCAGCTTCTTGTCCACTGTCTCCGCATTGCGCAGGGCTTCGTAATCCTGGGTAAGGACTATCAGAGCCATGTCCGCGCCAGCCGCGGCATTAGTCAGCTCCGCAGATATACCGGTGGGGCTGTCGATAATGATGTAATCAAAGTATTTTTTGAGATGGTCGCACAGGACCTTGATGTGGGTCTGGGTCAGGCCCTTTATCCCCCGAAGCTGGGGGGATGAGAGGATGGACAGGTTCTCCTGCTTCTCGTCCTGCACCAGGGCCTTGCTGAGTTTGCAGGTCCCGGTAAGGTAGTCGCCCAAGTCAAAAAGAACGTTGTCCTGCAGACCCATATAGATGTCCAGGTTGCGAAGACCTATGTTCAAGTCCAAAAGCAGGGTCTTAAAACCCTGCGAAGCAAGTACGTGGCCAAGATTTACGGCCATTGTGGTCTTCCCGCAGCCACCTTTTCCGGATGCGAGAAGGATGACACTTCCCATGACGAACCTCTCAAAATGAAATACTGTCTATCATTTTAACATAAAAATTATTTTCGTGTTAATAAAAATGACAAAAAGCTGCTTGAAAATACTGGGAAAATAAGTATAATAAGGTTATGGATATCAGGGATTTCAGAATAATTCTCGCCTCAGGTTCTCCGAGGCGCATAGAAATGCTCCGGGCTGAGGGACTGGAGCCTGTGATTATCAGGAGCAGCTGCAGCGAGGAGCTGCTTCTTCCCCTTGCGCCCCAGGAATACGTTATGGCTCTGGCCTTCAGAAAGGGCCAGTCGGTTTTCGAGCGCCTGAAGGAAGAGGGCTGGGGACAGGAGGTCTCAGCCCGCGCGGGCGCGGAGGAAAAGCCTCTGCTTATCATATCCGCGGATACCATAGTTTTCAAGGACGGCCGCGTTATAGGCAAGCCGGAGGATGAGGCGGATGCCTTCAGGATACTGTCGGGGCTCCGGGACGATGTGAACAGCGTCTATACCGGCGTATGCCTCAGGATCGTCAGCGGCGGGAAGGCTGTCACCAGGCTGTTCTATTCCCTTACCCATGTGCGTCTGGGCTGGTATTCCGACGACTACATCAGGGCTTACATCGCCTCCGGCGAGCCCATGGACAAGGCCGGTGCCTACGCCATACAGGGCAGCTTCGGGGAGAATGTGCTGGGGATAGAGGGCCCCAGGGATAATGTCATAGGCTTCCCCCTTCAGATGATAAAGGATGTGCTGAAGGCTATCAGCCTGTAGGCGGGAACCTGTCCGGTCAGATGCCGGACGCTAAAGATTTAAAAAACGACGGGCTCGAAAGAAGCCCATGGAAACAGTAAAAACTTACGGCATCAAGGCTCTTCCGGAGAACGAAAGGCCCAGAGAGAAGCTGCTGCAGGGAGGCGCGGGAAGCCTTGGAAACGCTGAGCTTTTGGCTCTTGTCATAGGCAGCGGCACCCAGCGCAGCAGCGCCCTTGATCTTGCAGGCCGCATACTTTCCCTTGAAAGCTCCGGCATCTCCGCCTTTGCGGGCTACAGCCCCGAGGAATTCATGAGGGTGGAGGGCATAGGAAGGGCCAGAGCCTGCGTACTCTGCGCCGCCATAGAGCTGGGAAGGCGCATAGCCTCATCTCCTGCCGCCGTCAGGATCAAGGTCGACACCCCAAAGGACATCGCAAAGCTCAATATGGAAGAAATGCGCCGCCTGCCAAAGGAGGTTTTTCGCGTTGCCATGCTCAACGTAAAAAGCGAGCTGATAATGCAGGAGGATATCTCCATCGGCGGCATAGCGGAGGCCGCATCCCACCCCAGGGAGGTCTTTGCTCCGGCCATAAAAAAGGGGGCTTACGCGGTCATCCTGCTGCACAACCATCCCAGCGGGGACCCCACCCCCAGCAAAGCGGATATAAAGACCACGGAGATACTCTGCGAGGCCGGGAAGCTGCTGGGAATACAGGTCCTGGACCACATACTCATAGGGGACGGACGCTACACAAGCTTCCGGGAAGAGAAGCTCATCGAGCTCTGATGCAAAAAAATGCACCTCCGGCTCTTGCAAAAGAAACAAATGTTCTTTATAATGGACTGGCAGAGATGGTCAGGAGGAGCTTTGAAGGTGCTTGCCAGATTCATAGACACTATCGTGGTCTTCAAGGGGGAGAACAGGCCCCTTCCATATAAATTCAGATATAAGGACGACCAGGGAGGCGTCCGTGAGCTTTTCGTGGACAGGATACTGCTGGTCACAGAGCAGAAGGTGGCCGGGGTGACCAGTCTTCTTTACGAGTGCCAGAGCGATGTCGACGGGGAGGAGAGGCGCTATCAGCTGCGCTACATAGTGCCCCAGTGCAAGTGGATGATATACAAATTCTGAGCAGTCTCCGGTGAAAAAAACATGACTGAAGCATGCGATTTATGTTGACAATAATATGGCTTAAATCGTAAAATATCTTGATAGGTCTTACTATATTATTTTTGCATGTCTGTTTTTCATGTCGAATTTATTAATATATATACACCTATGAAATCAGTCTTCCGGCCCCTCGGGCCGATAATCTCACAGGGAGGTACGATACATGCTTTATGCAGTAATTGGGATCGTGGCTCTGCTTGTAGGAATATTCGCTGGATACATCATCCGCAAGAACTCAGCTGAAAGAACCATCGGCAGTGCCGAAACTCAGGCTAAAAACTTAATCCTGGACGCAGAGAACCGTTCCGAGCAAATCAGAAAAGAAGCTTTGGCTGACGCAAGAAAAGAAGCTCACGAAATCAGAGCCGAAGCAGAAAAAGACATCCGTGAGCGCAGAGACGAGGTCAAAAAGACCGAGAACAGACTGGTGCAGAAGGAGGCCAGCCTGGACAAGAAGACCGAATCCATCGAGAGAAAGGAAGAGCAGCTCAGCAAGAAGCTGCAGAACCTGGAGGCGAAGGAGAAGGAGCTGGACAGCTACAGAGAAAAGCAGCTGGCCGAGCTGGAGAAGATCTCCGGCTACACTCAGGAGGAGGCCAAGCAGCTGCTCCTGGACGAGATAGAAAAAGACGTACGCCACGACGCATCCGTAATGATCAAGGACATCGAGGCAAAGGCCAAGGAGGAGGCAGACAGCAAGGCCAAGGAGATAATAACCAACGCCATACAGCGCTGCGCCGCAGATCATGTGGCTGAGACCACAGTTTCCGTGGTTCCTCTCCCCACAGACGAGATGAAGGGCCGCATCATCGGCCGTGAGGGCCGCAACATCAGGGCTATCGAGCAGGCCACAGGCGTGGATCTGATCATCGACGATACCCCGGAGGCAGTGATCCTTTCCGGCTTCGATCCTGTAAGGAGAGAGGTTGCAAGGATAGCTCTGGAGAAGCTTATAACCGACGGCCGCATCCATCCCGCCCGCATCGAGGAGATGGTGGAGAAGGCTCAGAAGGAGGTCAACAGCATCATCAAGAGCGAGGGCGAGGCTGCCACGTTCGAGCTGGGCATTCACAACCTGCATCCGGAGCTGGTAAAGCTTCTGGGCAGACTCAAATACAGAACGAGCTATGGCCAGAATGTGCTTAAGCACTCTCTGGAGGTGGCACATCTGGCAGGACTCATGGCAGGCGAGCTGGGCTTCGACATCAAACTGGCCCAGAGAGCCGGTCTGCTCCACGATATAGGCAAGGCGCTGGACCACGAGATCCAGGGCACCCACGTGGACATCGGTATCGATGTGCTCAGGAAGTACAAGGAGAGCCAGGCTGTCATCGACGCCATGGCTGCTCACCACGGAGACTACGAGGCCAAGACTCCCGAGGCCGTGCTGATAGCCGCTGCTGACGCCCTTTCCGCCGCAAGGCCCGGCGCCAGAAGAGAGACTCTGGACACCTACGTTAAGAGGCTGCAGAAGCTGGAGGAGATCGCGAACACCACCCCGGGCGTGGAGACATCCTACGCCATCCAGGCCGGCCGCGAGATCCGCATCATCGCAAGGCCGGACGAGGTATCCGACGATGCTATGGAGCTTCTTGCCCGCGAGATATCCAAGAAGATCGAGAGCGAGCTGGAGTATCCCGGCCAGATCAAGGTCAACGTCATCCGCGAGACCAGAGCCGTGGATTACGCAAGATAGCAAAAAACAACATCCCCCAGAGCCCGCTCAAGCAGTGGGCTCTGTTTTATGATAATTAATCGTTCAGAAGGTTCTCAAAAGGAATACTTAAATGATATATCTTGACAACAGCGCAACAACTAAGCCCTCGGCGGCTGTCATAGAGGCAATGACAAGAGCTTTGCAGGAGGACTACGGCAATCCCTCATCTCTTTACAGGCTGGGGCTTTCCGCGGAAAAGCTGCTGAAGGCCTCAAGGGCCAGTGTGGCGAAGAGCCTGGGGGCAAGCCCGGAGGAGATCTTCTTCACCTCCTGCGGCACCGAAAGCGACAATACGGCCATCAAGGCGGTCTGGGAAAGCAGAAGCAAGCAGGGAAAGAGGGTCATCACCAGCTCCGTGGAGCATCCTGCGGTGCTTAACTGCTGCAAATGGCTGCAGACAAGGGGCGCCGATGTGGTGTTCCTGCCTGTGGACAGCCGCGGCTTAGTGCGCCTGGAGGATCTGGAAAATGCCCTGACAGAGGACACCATACTGGTGTCCATAATGCACGTGAACAACGAAAGCGGCGCCATCATGCCTATAGCGGAGATCGCTTCCCTGCTTAGGAAAAGGGGCAGCAAAGCCATATTCCACAGCGACGGCGTCCAGAGCTGGGGAAAGCTGCCTCTGGATATGAAGGCTCTCGGAGTGGATCTTTACAGCGTGTCCGGCCATAAGGTCCACGGTCCCAAAGGCGTAGGCGCTCTCTATGTGAAGAAGGGGCTTCATCTTCCTGCCTTTATGCATGGCGGCGGACAGGAGCTCAATTTTCGCTCCGGGACGGAGAACATGCCGGGTATCGCGGGAATAGGCGCCGCTGCGGAGGCTATCAATACAGGTCTTAAGGAAAGCGTTGAAAGAATATGGGCTGCCAAGCTGCACCTTAAGGAGCGCCTGACAGCGGATATTGAAAACATAAAATTCAACGGTCCTGATGCGGATGGACCCGGCGCCTGCCAAAGCGCTGCACCCTCCGTCCTTAACGTCAGCTTCATAGGCTGCAGGGGCGAGGTGCTTCTCCACACCCTGGACACCGCAGGCATCTGTGTATCCACCGGCTCCGCCTGCTCTTCAAAGGTCAGGGGAAGTCACGTGCTCAGCGCCATGGGGCTTAAGCCCGAGGAGATCGAGGGCGCCGTACGCTTCAGCTTCAGCGACGAAAACACCCCGGAGGAGATGGACTATGTGGCGGACACTCTTAAGGAGGCCGTCGCATCCCAGAGAAGGCTCCGGGCGGCCTTTAAGAAAAGATAATATTACGCAATAGCCTATATCAATAAATCTATCGGATAATCGAAATATCGCCCATTGCAATATCTCAAAACAATATATATAATTAAGAAGTGCTTCAGCCGGAGCACTTCTTTTATGCCTCCAAAAAAAGCGATAAGGGCTGCGGGCTTTACTCTAAAATTGTATTGAACGGAACTCATATTGTTAAGCATTTCCATGCTTATAATGTTATAATATATAGACAATTATTTATCAGAGAGTAATCATGCTAAACGACAGAGAAAAAATATACATAGTGCGCTGCGGCGAGACCGCTCTTAAGGGACAGAACAAGTCCTATTTTGAGCGCATGCTGGTACAGCGCATAAAAAAGGTCATGAGAGCAGAGGAGGGCGTCAGCGTCGAGCGGGTGGACGGTCTCATCTTTGTGCGGACACCTCTGGATAAGCCTCAGGACCTCATACTCAGGAAGATCGGCATGGTCTTCGGCGTGGATTCCATCAGCCCCGCAAGGGAGATCGACATAAACGGCCTCACTGCGGAGGAGGCCATAGACGAGATCGGAAAGACCGCTGCAGCCTACGCTCAGCAGCTGATCGACAAAAAGGGCATCAAGACCTTCAAGATCGATTCCAGAAGGGCAGACAAGATGTTCCCCATAGAGTCCCCCATGATCTCAAAGCGGGTGGGAGCCTACGTTCTTAAAGGCTGCAAGGTCCTTAAGGTGGATGTTCACGAACCGGATGCTGTGCTCTTCATAAATGTAAGAAGGGGTA
>JAEEPD010000040.1 GCA_016284575.1 Bacillota bacterium
GTACTATACCGAGGGCGCCGCAAGGATACTTGGAGAAGAGGGCATACTGGGAAGCCTGGAGCCCGGGCTGGCAGCGGACTTTGCCGTGTTCAGCAGCGATCCCCGCAATGTGGATACTGTGGCGGATTTCTTTAAGCTGGAGGCGGAATTTACAGCCATCGACGGCGAGATAGTCTACCGCCGCGGACAGGACAATGCGGAAAACTGGACCCAGCTGATGCTGAGTCAGCTGGCGACCATAAACGAAGGTATGGAAGAGGAATAGGTCATGAAACAGACAATTGCTGTCATTCTGGTCCTTGTACTTTTGGCCTGCAGTCTCTGCGGCTGCACCAGCAAGTACTACAAGGACGCTGCCGCTGCTGCTGAAAAATTCAATGCCTCAGCGGAAAAAGCCAATCAGCTGATACAGGAAAACAACGAGAAGCTGGAGGCGATCCTCTCAGCCAACAAAGATCTGGACGATGCCATTGCAGCTGCCGTGTCCCTGACGGAGCAGGACAGGCTCCCTGCATCCAATGATGCTCTTATGAACCTTTACGATGCCGTAAACCAGGCGAGAAAGGCCAGAAAGGGGGATCCAAAGGCGGAGCCCACACCGCTTATAGAGCTGCTGGAGGCTACAGAGGAAATGGATGATGCGACCCTTCAAGCCGTTATTGCAGCTGCTGGAGAAAAGATCTCCGTGGAGCTGGTATCCCTTCCTGATGTGCCTGATTATTCTGCCGAGCTTTCGGTGCTGAGACAGGCCTCTGATGATTACACAGCAAGCCTTAAGGAGGGCTCCGTGCCCCTGAAGCCAGACGAAGAATATATCATCGGCAAGCTTCAGACACTGCCCACCTTCAAAAGCTATGCTCAGGTGGACAAGGCCCACGATCCCAACGGCCTCCTGGGCAAGGAGGGCGGCTACACCGGCTGCGTGTATTACATAGATACAAGGGTGAATACCAGATCACTCAGGAGCAAATACGGCTCCAGAATAAACGACCCCCTGTCGATGGGTACCGAAGGGGGCGGTGCTGTTGAGATATTTCCAAGTGTGGAGGAAGCCCTTAAGAGGGGCGAGTTCCTGGCCGGCTATGAGGGCTACGGCGCAGGCCACATTACCGGTGGCCATGTGGTCTGCGGTACCATGGTGGTCCGTGTATCCACTTTGTACAGCAGAGAGGACAGGATACAGGTCCTTCAGGAGCTGGTGGACTGCCTCAGCGAATAAGCCGTCACAGGCTTCAGCTTAAGGCCTCCAGCATCTGATCGACTATTTCTATGCAGTCGGCGTGGATCGCGTAGTTTGCCGAAGAAAAGATGGCAGCTTCGGGGTCCGTGTTGACTGCTATTATGGTTTTTGCGCCTGTGATGCCTGAAACGTGCTGTATGGCGCCTGAGATACCAAGGCTTATAAGGAGCTTGGGAGCCACGCTGAGGCCGGTCTGACCCACCTGGTGGCTGTATTCGGCCCATCCCATGTCCACAAGGGGCCTGGAAACGCCGTAATCAGCGGATATGCCGTATTTATCCCTGACGAGGGCGGCAAGTTTTGCCACCTTGTTTACATTGGCCTTGGAGCCTATGCCCTGACCGCATACGAACAGGACCTCTGCGTCCTTTATGCCGCTGCTTTCGGTCTGGCTTATGAAGTCCAGCACGCGGATGCCGGGGCTTTTTTTATTGAAATCGAAGCTGCAGGGTATGAACTCAGTGCTGCCTGCAGCTCCCGGTGCCGCCTCGGGCTTCGCAAAAACTCCGGGTCTTACCGTTGCCATCTGGGGACGGAACTCGGGGCAGACGATGGTGGCCATGAGGTTTCCGCCAAAGGCAGGCCTTGTCTGGCGAAGCAGGCCGCTTTCAGGGTCAATGTCAAGAATTGTGCAGTCTGCAGTGAGGCCTGTATGGACCTTGGCGGCCACTGCGGGAGCCAGGGAGCGGCCGAAAATTGTGGCGCCGAAGAGCATAATGTCAGGCTGCTTTTCTTCAATGAGGGCTGCTATGGCATCGGAGAAGGGGCCTTCAAGGGCATCCTTAAGGCTTGGATCTTCAAAACAGTAGACCTTATCCGCCCAGCCCTTAAGGCAGTTCTTAAGCTCTGCATCGGAGCTGAGGACCACAGCGCAAAGGGCTGCATCCAGCTGGTCTGAAAGCTCCCGTCCCTTTGCGAGGAGCTCAAAGCTCACAT
>JAEEPD010000041.1 GCA_016284575.1 Bacillota bacterium
ATGCTGATCACCATCGTAGATAAGAAAAAAGGCGAATTCTATGCCGACCTGCTGCAGTCCTTCGATGTCAACATGCAGATGATCGTTTCCGCTAAAGGAACAGCCGAAGCAAAAATGCTGGAATATCTGGGACTTTCGAACAGCGAAAAATCAGTCATCATAAGCATGGTAAGGGAGGACAGGCTGGAGGAGATCGAAGCCGTACTTGAAAACAAATTCGCAACTGTAAAGGGAGGAAAGGGAGTTGCACTTTCCATTCCTATGTCGAGCATCATGGGTGCGGCCGCATTCGGCTTTCTCAGCAACGAAGGGGGTTACGTAAAATGAAGGAATATCAGCATCAGTTAGTAATCTGCATAGTAAATGCGGGATACGCTCCCGTGGTAATGGATGCGGCGAAAAAGGCGGGAGCCAGAGGCGGCACTATCATTCACGGAAGAGGTACGGCAAATAAAGAGGCTGAAAAACTATTTCAGATAGTAGTGCATCCGGACAAGGAACTTGTTATGATAGTAGTTGAGGATTCCATAAAGGATGCCGTTATGACGGCTGTTAATAAAGATGCCGGACTGGATACGGCAGGTCAGGGGATAGCTTTTTCTCTGCCTGTGGACCGTACCATCGGTATCGGAGCAAAGGATCAGGAGGTTTGACCCATGGACTACAAGCAGTTAATCATTGATGCCATCGACAGTAAAAAGGACTATTACTGCGACCTGGCCATGAAGATACATGACCATCCCGAGACGGCCTTCAACGAGGTGAAGGCCGGCGAATGGCTGGCGGAGGCGCTCAGGGAGAACGGCTTTGAGGTGGAGGTCGGCCTTTACGGCATGCCAACCTCCATAAGGGCCACCTGGGGCTCAGGCCATCCGGTGATCGGCCTGCTGGCGGAGTATGACGCCCTTCCAGGCCTTTCCCAGAAGCAGAGCGCCGTGCACGACCCCGTCATCGAGGGCGGTCCCGGCCACGGCTGCGGTCACAATCTGCTGGGAACGGCTACCCTGGCGGCAGCCCTTGGAATGAAGGCAGATCTTGAAGCCAGCGGTCTTCCCGGAACCATAGTCTTTTACGGATGTCCCGCTGAGGAGGTACTTACAGGCAAACCCTTCATGGCAAGGGGCGGCGCCTTCAAGGAGCTGGACCTGGCGCTGGCCTGGCACGGCGGCGGCGTCAACATGGTCCACTACGGCATTGCGGGAGGCATCAACAGTGCCATCTTCCATTACAAGGGCATTGCGGGTCACGCCTCCGGCGCCCCCTGGCTGGGCCGTTCGGCGCTTGATGCCTGCGAGCTTCTGAGCGTGGGCGCCAACTATCTGAGGGAGCACATTCCCGACAAGTGCCGCATCCACTATTCGTACATCGAGGCCGGCGAAGCCCCCAACATCATCCCAGACAGAGCTTCCGTGTGGTATTACGTAAGAGGCTTAAGCCGCGAGCAGATAGACGACATCTACGGCAGGCTGGTGGAGACCGCGGAGGGCGCTGCGAAGATGACCGGCACCCAGCTTACGGTCGAATTCCTCGGTGGCTGCTACAACACCCACTCCAACAAGGTGGTCTCCGAGCTGCTCTACGACGTGCTGAAGGAGCTTCCGCCCATCGAATACAGCGAAGAAGAGCGGGAAATGGCCACTGCGCTGGCTAAGACCTCCCCCAGATATAAGGGCGAGGATCCCCTGCCCACCGGAGTCTTTCCAAATACCTGGTACGAGAGCTCCGGCTCCTTCGATCTTGGAGACGTGCAGCATATCTGCCCCTGCGGTCTGGTCACCACCCTCACCTGGCCCATGGTCCTGGGCAACCACAACTGGCAGGCCACCTGCTGCACAGGAAACGGCATAGGCCTGAAGGGCATGATACAGGGCGCCAAAGCCATGGCCATCGCAGCCGGCAGAGCCTTCCGTGAGCCTGAGATCATAAAGGCCGCCTGGGAGGAGTTCGACAAGGTCATCGGAAAGTACAGCTACAAATGCCCCATCCCGGATGATGTACCCGTCCCCCAGCCCGTCTATGACGAAAAGTCTGAGCAGGATGGGAAGGCCCCGAAGCAGAAGAAGGAGGCCCGCAGCTTCCTTAAGCTGGCGGAGGACCGCTATTCCGTAAGGAAGTTCGCCGACAGGCCTGTGGAGCAGGAAAAGATCGACGCCATCCTCCGGGCTGCCCAGGTGGCTCCCACCGCAGCCAACTATCAGCCCCAGAAGATCCTGGTGATAAGGGCTCCGGAGGGTATAGAAAAGCTCAGAGGCTGCACCAGGTACACCTTCAACGCTCCGCTGTTCTTCCTCACCTGCATCGACCACGACCAGGTTTGGGTCCGCGGTCAGGATCTTAAGGACGGCGCGGATGTGGACGCTGCCATAGTTCACACTCATATGATGCTGGCAGCTGAGGATCTGGGTCTTGGATCCACCTGGGTGGGCTCCTTCGACCCCGCGAAGATCAGAGCGGCCTTCAATATCCCGGAGGATATCGAGCCCATCGCCCTGCTGCCTGTGGGCTATCCCGCAGACGACGCTGAGCCCTCCCCCCTGCACAGCAAAAACAAGCCCATCAAAGAGCTTGTGGTGTACGATTCTTTTTAAAATATTAAATCGAGGAGCGTGGGTTCGAGTCCCACGCTCCTTTTGTCTACAGAAGGCTCAGCAGCCTTTCCATCACTATATTGGTCTTGTCCAGCCCTTCCGGGGTGAAGGCTATCCGGGAGGGCTTTTTGGTGCCGGCGGATGGGGCTGAAGCAGGGGCTTCTGAAACATTTTTAAGCAGTCCTTCGCTGAAAAGCTCCGTCAGCACCGGCGTGAAGTCGCTTTCAAATTCTGTACCAAAGAGCCTGCGATAGAGCTCCGTGTCCAGTCCCTCGATCAGCCTGAGCTGGGTGAAGATAAAATCCCCTTTCAGCTCGTTTTCATCCTCGGTCGATATATTTCTCAGAAGCTGCTCAAAAAGCTCTCTGCGAGCCGCTGAGAGGCTCTGAGAGGCATCTGAAGAGCCCTTGCTCCCTGAAGCGGCTCCATCGGCGTTTTGCTTTGCGGCAGCAGCCTGCACAGCGGTTTCATCGCTGCCTCGCTTTGCAGCGGCTCTGGCTGCATTCCATCTTGCCTCTGCCGCCAGCTTCGCAGAGGCGCGCTCCTCCGCCTCCTCGAAAAACTCCCAGGCCTCAAAGCGCTTATTATCCATAAAGGAGTGGGCGGCGAGGCCAAGGCCCAGGTACTCCTCCATATTCCAGTATTTCAGATTGTGACGGCACTCAAAGCCGGGCTTTGCGGCGTTGCTCACCTCGTAGTGGTCATAGCCGGCAGCCTTTATCAGCTCCAGCCCACGGTGATACATCTCCCTGTTCTCCTCCCAGGAGGGAAGCTCCAGCCTGCCCTCCCGGTAGTCCCGATAGAAGGGCGTCCCCTCCTCCAGCTGAAGGCTGTAAAAAGAGAGGTGCTCCGGCTCCCAGTCCAGGACCCGCTTAAGGCTGTCCAGCCAGCTGGCGGCAGTCTGCCCCGGGACACCCATCATAAGATCGATGTTGATGTTGTCAAAATGGCGGCGGGCCAGTCTGAAGCTGCGCTCAGCCTCCTTTGCATCGTGGATGCGGCCCATGATCTTCAGGACCTTGTCGTCCAGGCTCTGGACTCCGAGGCTGATGCGGTTGAAATACGCCAGCCTGTAGGCCCTCAGCTTTTCGTCGGTTAGGGTGCCGGGGTTGGCCTCCAGACTGATCTCAGCCCCCGGGACAACGTTGAAAAGGCAGCATACCGCATCCAGCTGGCGGCAGATAAAGTCCGGGTCCACGGCGCTTGGTGTGCCGCCTCCAAAGAATATGCTATCCACCTCGTAGCTTCCGCTGCAGCTGACCTTGTCCCAGTTCATGTATATCTCCGAAAGGGCCTTTGTCTCCAGCTCCAGTGTTCGGAAGTAAGGAGCTGTTTCTGCGGGATTTTTGGGGCAGTAGGCCGAGGTTCCTTCGGCGGGCTCGAAGGCCGCCGCGCTGCATGAATCAGGCTCTGCGCCGGCCTGAGGTCCTATGGGGTAGCTCACAAAGTCGCAGTAATTGCACTTCCTGACGCAAAAGGGTATATGTACATATATTCCAAGCTTTTTCGGGCTATTTTTCATGTCTTTCGCCCCCTTCCTGCTCCTTTTTCGCAGCCTCTGCGGCCTTATGCGCGGCAGCAGCCGACGCAGTCTTTTTCCTAAGTGTCCTTGCAAAAGCCAGCGTCTGCTTAAGTGCCGACTCCTTCTCGATTCCAGCCAGCCGCAGCTTGTGGGCGTGCTCCAGGATCTCCGTAAAATCCTCTCCCGGTTCGAGTCCGGCCGCGATCAGGTCACGCCCCTGAACGAAGGGCTTTTCCATCAGCTCCCTGTATGCAGCCAGCCTCTCAAAGAGGAAAGCGCTGTCACCGCTGAATTCCTCCGTGCCGGACAGCACGGGCTTGTCGCACATGGCAAAGTACACCAGGTCCTCCGGCTCCTGAGCCTCGTCGAACAGCTTGTTGGTGGACTTAAGGGGCGGCTTGCTGTAGGCCGCAACATTGGGCCTCATGTGAAGAGGCACCATGTTCAGCACGTAGGCCTTGACAGATTTGTCGTGGACGATGCGGTCCAGGAAGGCCCTTATGACAGGCTCTCCCATGGTCTCGTGGCCATAGGCGTGGATGCGTCCGTTGACAACCTCCGTGGTGACTATCTTGCCGAAATCGTGGGTCAGAGCCAGCAGCATAAAGCTGTAGGGATCGGATACCTTCTCGCGGTACAGGGCAGCCCTGTCCAGCACCTCCATGCTGTGGACCCACACATCGCCCTCCGGGTGGAAAAGCGGATCCTGCTCCACGCCTATAAGGGAACGGACCTCCGAAAACCAGGTCTCCAGCTGATCCATCTCCCGCAGCACCTCAAAAAAAACGGAGGGCTTTCCTGCCTTCAGCATGGCCTTTTTATATTCAGCCTCCACCCGCTCGCTGCTGAGGGTGGACAGGTCTATGGTTTTGCAGAGGGCTATGGTCTCCGGCGCCACAGAAAAGCCGAATCTTGCGGCAAACTGGGCTGCCCGCAGCACCCTCAGAGGATCCTCTGCGAAATGCTCGTCGTCCACATGGCGAAGGATGCCGTTCTTAAGATCCTCCTGACCTCCGAAAAAGTCCAGGATCTCCCCGGTCAGCACATCCTCCATAAGGGCGTTGACGGTAAAATCCCTGCGCCGCGCGGCCTCCAAGGGTCCGATGAAGGGGTCCACAAAAACTTCAAAGTCCCTGTGACCCATTCCTGTAGCTTTTTCTTTTCTTGGCAGGGCGATGTCGATGTCATGGCCCTTGAGCGAGTAGATGCCAAAGGATGATCCGATGGATATGGGCTCGCCAAGTGTTTTAAGCAGTTCAAAAAGCGTCTCCGGTGCCAGGCCGTGGACCTCGATGTCCACATCGGGTATGCCCTCCTGAGCTCCCCGCAGACGGTCCCGGACGCAGCCGCCCACGTAGTAAGCCCTGCCTCCCTGCTCCGCTGCTTTACGTGCTATTTTTACAGCCAGATCATCCATAACGCCCTTCTCCTTTACTCTATACATTATGCTTTCTAAATGCTCAAAAATCCATAAAATTCTGCTTGATTTTTAGTTTGCGGTATTGTATAGTAATAAAGCTTGTTCATAAGACATACAAACTTAGCACGGAGAGTTGACCGAGTGGCTAAGGAGCTCGCCTGGAAAGCGAGTAAGGCTGAAAGGCCCCGTGGGTTCGAGTCCCATGCTCTCCGCCATCAAAAAGGATCTGCATTCAGCAGGTCCTTTCTTGTTATTGTCACAATAAAAAAGCATGGGAGCTGCGTCCCACGCTTTCAGGTTCTGCTTTATCCGAATATCACCTTTATGGACTCCTGCAGTCTCTGGTGTCTGACTGAGGTGGCGTCAAAATTCATGATCCTGAAGATCGTCTGAAGTATGGGGCCGGAGGCGAAGGCACATATCAGGGTGCCGATGCCCACGGGACCTCCCAGAAGCCAGCCGATGAGAGTGGCTGAGCTGAGAAGAGCAATGCTTACAGCTCCGATAGGAATGCGCTTCACCCTTTTTGCCAGCCCAAGAAGCAGGGAATCCCTTGGGCCGCAGCCAAGGGAGGCCAGCATGTAGGTGTACTGGGTGAAGGCTACGATAACAAGGCCCACCAGCATCAAAGGAATACCCACCACTGCAGACCTGCAGGCAGGCACCAGGCGGAGCCAGTTGAAAAAGTCCACGGACTTGCCCACCACCACCGCGTCGATAAACATTGCTATGCCTATGGGCTCCTTCATCAGAATGTCGATGACAAGTATGGTCAGCGAAACGGCTATGGCAGCATTGCCGTAAAGTATTCCAAGAGACTTGGAAATGCCAAGATTCAGCACGTCCCAGGGGGCTGCCCCAAGATTCGCCTGTATTGTCAGATAGATGCCAAAGCCATTCACAAAAAGGCTCACGGCTGCCAGAAGCATATTAAATATAATAGAGCCTATGCTGCTGTTTCCGCGTAAATTACCGAGCTTCATATAGATCTCCAGCTTTCTTAATCGATAGGCGCCCCGCTATAGTGCACTGAAGCGCTTTAAGCATTATAGCACCTGATCTGAAATAGTATAGTCCCTTCTTTAAATAATACGGCAGTTTTTCTCCTTTACTGAGCGTCCATTTTTTCGTATACTAAAGCAAAGGACATTAACAATATACTTATCGTAAAGGAGGACAGCATGGCTCTTGTAACAATGGATGTTCAGAGCGTTTTTCTGAACGGAAACACTGAGATAACCGTTATCCTGCCGGACATTCCCTGGAGCGCAAAGCCCGCCGAATTCTACGGCAGCGGCAAAAAATACCCGGTGCTCTGGCTGCTCCACGGCACCTTCGGCGACCACACGGACTGGATACGCAAATCCAATATAGAGGTCTACGCCTGCGAGCGGGACTGCATCGTGGTGATGATGTCCGCCCTCAACACGGTATATGACGACTGGCCGGATTTCTGCATGGGCTTTGACAATTTCCGCTTCATTACAGAGGAGCTGATGCCCCTGATCCACAACTGGTTCCCCGCATCAGACAAGCGGGAGGATAACTTCATTGCAGGCCTTTCCATGGGCGGCCGGGGCACCATGAAGATATCCCTCGAAAGGCCTGAGCTCTTCGGCGGAGCCGCTTCCCTGTCCTCCGTCCCCATGGAGATGGACAGCGACATCGAGCAGCTGACAAAGCTCTTCAACACTCCGAAGGAGGAGCTGGAGGAAGGCCCCATGAACGAAAGGCGCACCTGGAACGACATGCACCGCGCAGGCTCTGTGGAGGCCTATGTGAACGGCAGGGACAACACCTGGCGTCACCTTAAGGAGAGAGCCGAGGACGGCACCATAGTACCCAAATACTTCTTCTCCATAGGCACCGAGGACGGAGCCTATGTGGACGGAAGATACGATAAATTCAGGGAATACGCCAAAACCCTTGGCATAAACGCGGTGTTCACTGAGGGCCCCGGACGCCACGAGTGGCGGGTCTGGGACAGGGACATCGAAAAGGCTCTGGACTACTTCGGCATTGGAAAGGACAAAAAGGGTGGAAATCCCTTCTGATAAAGGAAAAGCAATGGATATGGATATCAAAGCGATAATCGGCGAGATGAAAAAGGCGGTTTTCGGCAAGGACGATGTGCTGGAGAAAATACTCATGTGCATCATGGCCGAGGGCCACGTGATAATGGAGGACAAGCCCGGCGTGGGCAAGACCACCATCGCCAAGACCGTTTCAAAGGTCCTGGGGCTGAAATCCAAGAGGATACAGTTCACCAGCGATGTTATGCCATCGGACGTGACCGGCTACATCACCTATAATAAAAACAAGGGGTCCGACGAATTCGTCCCCGGGCCCATTTTCGATACCAATATACTGCTGGCCGATGAGATAAACCGGGCCAGCTCCAAATGCCAGGCGGCGCTTCTGGAGGTAATGCAGGAAAGGCAGGCCACTATAAGCTCCGAGGCCAAGGCCGTGGACGACCCCTTCGTGGTCATAGCCACCATGAACCCCTATATCTCCTCCCTTTACGGTGTCAGCGTCCTGCCCCAGTCGGAGCTGGACCGCTTCTCCATGGCCCTTTCCGTTGGCTATCCCAAAAAGGAGGACGAGATTGCCCTGCTGGCTTCAAGAGACAAGGGCGACCCCGTGGAGAGCCTCAGCACCGTCACAAGCCGGGAGGAGATCCTTGCAGCAAGGGAGGAGGCCGGCAATGCTTTTGTGGCGCCTGAGATCTACCACTACGTCTACGATCTGACTGCAGCCACAAGGAGACACCCTGACATCGAGATCGGCCTCTCCCCAAGGGCTGAGCTCACCCTGCTGCGGCTGGCTAAAACCGCGGCATATTTCGATGGCAGAGATTACGTCATACCGGCGGACATAGGCCGCGTCTTCCCGGATGTGGCTGTCCACAGGATACAGACCAGGGAGCAGGAGCTGACCGTCATTTCTGAAAGGCGCATGCAGCTTCTTGCCCAGATCATGGACAGCACGCCCACTCCCAAATTCTTCAGCGGAAGATGATACTGATATTTCTTGCACTCTTATTCATACTTAAATTCAACAGCCCTGCGGTATTCCTCGACTACCTGATAGGGCTTGTTCTGGTGCTCTGCGCCGCCTCGGTCCTCTATACCCTGTGGGTAGCCCGCAGCCTTCACGTGCAGGTGGACACCGGTCCTGATTCCGTGCACGAAGGAGAGGACATCTCCGTCACCGTAAGGGTCAGCTCCCCGGAGTTTTTCGGAAAGCTCAGGGCCTGCTTTTCGCTGCACAATCTTCAGCGGAGCAAAAGCTCTTCAGAAAAGAGGATCATCACCGAGCACCGTACGGAATTCCGCTTCAGCGGGTCCGAGACAGGCACCATAGAGCTTTCGGTGCCCTACGTTGAGATCTACGGAGTCTTCGGGGTCTTTCGCATCAGGCGCAGAGATCTGTTCGCCGCAAGGGTCAACGTCTACCCGAACCCTGGTCCCAGTCCTGACAGGCACGTCCGCATGGTCTACATCCCCGGAGACGGCGAGACCCATAACGCAAAGGGGGACGACTACACCGAGATCTTCGAGCTGAGGCCCCTTCAGGAGGGCGACAGCCTGCGCCACGTACACAGGCAGCTCAGCGCCAAATACGACGAATACATCATCAAAGTAGGCTCCGATTCCAGACGCAAGGTCTATAATTATTACATCGAAAACGGTCTGGATTTCCCCGAGATATCAGACAGGATCGCGGAGATGTTCACCCTGCTCAGATCCCTGGACATGGAGGACGGCTCCCTTATGGCAGCGTCCTACAAGGGACGTTTCTACGCCATGGTGAATATGACCCAGCTCTACGGCCTGACGGACCGCATCTACGCGGACTATCTTCCCGAGGGCGAAAAGACCGGGAGGTCAGCATGAATATCCCCGGCTCTGTAAAAAAGCTGACAGGTTCAGTCATACTGGTCCTGGAGGTCGTACTGCTCTGGCAGACTGCCCCCCTGCTCTCCCTTGAGATCCTTCCGGAATGGAACAAATGGAGCGGAAGGCTCAGCCTTGGGCTGTTTGCGGCCCTTGCAGCAGTCTCCCTTCTGCTGTTCTGGCTGGAGAGCATAAAGGGCAAAACGGCCCTTTTCACCCCCATCTGGGGCTTTGTCTGCCTGTTCCTTGCCAATACCCTCTACGTACCTGATCACAGGCTTCAGTTCGCCCTGGCCGCGGCTCTGCTGCTCCTTATGGTAAACAAGGGCCTGTTCAGAAGTCCTGAATCCACCGCAGTGGTGCTGGTGGTTATACTGGTCTGCGCCCTGGCTGCGGTCCCGCTGATCCCCGCCATAAGCCGCATAGAAAAGCCCAGGCTCTACACCACCCTTGAAAACTTCTGGTGGGACCTGTTCACCACAGTCACAAGCACTAAAGAGGCCGGCCGGTCCCTGTCCCTGCCCGGGGTGGAGAGCGACAACCAGAGCGGGGTACCGGACAACATGATAACAAACGACCCCTTCCCTGAAGAGGACGATACCCCCATATGCAGCATCAGATCCACCTACCCTCTGGAGCTGCTTTACGTATTTGCCTGCGGAGACTACGATCCCGAAAGCTTTACATTCTCCGTCATGGACGACCCCTCCAATGTTCCGGGCTCCCGCAGCCCTTCACTTTTCTATTTCAGAAAGGTCACTGACGGCACCGAGTTTTCAGACCGGGCTGTCATTACGGATCACCGACCCAACCACGGCATGATGCCCAGGCCCTACTGCTCCTTCAGAAGCAGCTCCGAGGGCGTGGATGGCTTCGGTGACCGCTTCATTTACAGGCCGGAGGCCTTTGCTCTGGAGCCTGCCCACTACTCCTTCGAGCCCGGGGAGCTCTACAGCTACAGGACCTCGGGATATGCCAGGGTGGCAAAGACGGAATACCTGAGGCTGCCTGATCAATTCGGTGAAAGCGTCCGCCATCTCCTGAGAAATTATGGACTGGACCTGGCTGAGCCGGAGGAAGCGGATGACGCTTACATCTACAGGATAGTTTCCGAAGTACAGGAGATGCTGTCCTCGGAATACAGCTACAGCAACACGCCGCCGGAGCTTCCGGAGGATGAGGACCCGGTGATGTGGTTTCTTACAGACAGCAGGACGGGCTACAGCAAGCATTTCGCGGCAGCGGAGGTCTTCCTCTACAGAGCCGCAGGCATCCCTGCCCGCTACAGCTTCGGCTACAAAGTAAGAGAATATAATGACGGCGAGGCAGAGGTTCTGCGCCGCGATTACGTCGCCTTCTGCGAGGTCTTCTACGGTGGATCCTGGGTGCAGCCGGAATATGTTCTTGCCAAAGGAAGCGGCCAGAAGGAGCGTGAAAGCTCGGCTCAGGTCCATGAATCAGAGGAGGCTGTTTTCCTCTCCAATGACTACGATATCAGCCACCTCAAGGGCACCGCTTCCATGTTCGGCTCATACGAGGGAAGCAGGAACGCTGCCATTTCCAGAAACCCCGTCAACGAAAAGGACTTCACCGTCACCCTCATAGTGGACGCCGGAACCGGCGCGGATTACATCAAGGCCTACAGCGCGGGAGACTACAGCTACCCCGGCGGCAGCTTCAGCATTGCCGCGGACATTGCCTCTGCCCCGGACTTCGGCGAGGATATAAGCTTCGGAGAATATGCGGCTGAAGCCTTCATGAGCAGGCCCTCCGAAGGTGACAGCCTCCCGAAAGATGGCCCGGGCTTCAGGGTCTTCAACATGTTCGCCCCAAGATATATCTACGCGCCTGTCTTTACCGTCAGCACCGAAGGGCTGGCTGCGGGAGAGCCGGAGAGCTTCGGCATGTCCGCCGACAGGATGATCATCCCCCTTTCGGGGAAGGCCTCCTATGACGACTACACCATATACGAGGGCGGCGAGGCTGCCGGGGCAAATGAGACCTATGCGGAGTACGCCCGCGAAAAGTACACAAGGGTGCCGGAGGATATGCTCTATTATCTTAAGCGCTTCCTTGCGGAAAACGGCATAGATCCAGATGATCCGGACAAGGCAAAGCTCATGGATCAGGTCCTTGCCCTGCTCAGCGGATATACCTACACCAGGCAGATAGAGATAATACCTGCGGCTGAGGATCCTCTGCTCTGGTTCCTTACAGAAAGCCGCGAGGGCTACTGCCAGCATTTCGCCTCCGCGGGGACCATGCTGCTCCGCACCTGCGGCATCCCCGCCAGGTACTGCTTTGGCTACCTTAAAAGGCTGAAGCCCGGAACCATCTCAGAGCTTACGGTGCAGGATGCCCACGCATGGACGGAGGTTTTCGACGGAAAATACTGGCAGCTGCTGGAGACCTGCGTAGGCATCCCTGCGGAAGGACAGCTCCTGCCATCAGGCATCAGGACAGAGCATCAGACGATCTTCCTTCCTTCTCCTGCGCCTGCGGAAAAGCCACTTCAAAGCTTCAGCCTACCCGGCTGGGTGCTCCCCGCCCTGGCCATCGCCCTGCTCCTCTTCCTTGCGGTCCGGTTCGCCGGGCTCCTTAAAAAGCACCGCCCGGATGCGCTGCAGGAAGCCGAGATCCGCTACAGATATCTCAGAAAATACTATTACATAAACGATGAAACAGAGGCCCTGCTGAACAGGATCTGCTACTCCAGAGACGGAGCCCGGGCCGAGGATGTGGCGGCCCTTGACGCCTGCTGCGCCAGAGCCGGGAAGCTCCTCCTGTACCGCCATAAATACCTCAGCTACGCCGTCTCAAGGCTCAACTACGCCCGCTGGGTCCTCCGGGCCACCCTGAAAAATATGGGCAGGTAAAAAGCCGGGAGCCAGCCAGACAGTAAAGCAACATAAAACAGGCGAGCCGTGATGGCTCGCCTGTGCGTTTAATACGTGATATGGGACAAAATCGTTGATGACCGATCCCGGTTTCGTGATAGTTCAAAGGGCATTAGTCCTCGTCCTCGAAGAATTCCCTGGCGTTGAAGACCTTGCAGATCTTCTTGTAGTCTCCGAAGACGGTTATCTTGTCGTTGTCCTCGAAGACTGTATCTGCGGATGCGGCCTCCGCCTTCCTGCCCGGCTTTTCCACGATCATCACCAGTATGCCGTGGTCATTCTTCAGGCCCGAATCCATCAGCTTCACGCCCTTCAGCTCCTCCGGCACCTTGTGCAGCCGCACCGCTGCTATGGAATCCTGCCCTATGTAATCCAGCAGCATTACCGAATTCGAGGAGCTCCTGTTCACCAGCCTGCCGGCCAGCCTTTCCAGGATGGCATCTCCCCAGGACCTGACCGCAGGTATCCTGATCAGCAGGATTATTACCACCAGGGTCCCGAAGGGTATCAGGCCGCCCAGCAGGTAGTTCTTCGCCTGGTTCACCTTCATGGACAGAAATACGTTTATAAAAGCCGAAACTATGGTTATGTAGAACACGTAGCCGAAGAGCATGGTCGCCCTGGTCAGCCGCCTCCTGGATTTGGAGGACAGTACCATCTCGCTCTCGCGGGTGGTGAAGCCCGTGCCTGTCAGCAGCGAGATCACCTGAAAGCGGGCCCGCTCCGAGGGCAGTCCCGTAAAGCGGAACAGTATGGTGAAGAGCTCGGTGATCACACCATAGAGCAGTATTACCAGTGTAAACAGCGAGAAAGCAGCATAAATATTCATTCTTTTCCCCTCTTAAAGCATATATTTACAGGAAGGATGAGCCTCCCGTCACTATCCAGCAGGCGAGAACGCCGCTGAAAAGACCGCCTATCCAGGCGTTTCCGGTCCTGCGGTAGCAGTAGCAGCCCAGAAGGCTGTAGACCACGATCTGGGGCAGCAGCAGTATCATAAGTGACATGAAGGGCCCGCCGAAGGTGCTGCCGAAAAGCAGATCCGCGCCGGGGCCTATTTCCGCAAAGAACGGAATGTACTCGATCAGGACTATCAGAAGTATGCCGCCGGTCATAACAAGGCCGCTGCGCCACCAGCTTCCCATAAAGCCCCTGAAGCCGGGCTTATAGCTGGCCTCGCACCTGAGGGTGGCCATTGCCTTGGCATTCACCATCACAAAGTAGCAGGCAAAGAAGCAGATATAGAGGAAGAACTGGCCGAGGCGCATGGCGTTGAAGGTCCCGAGCATGGGCCATATTATGCGAAGGTCCAGCATGAACATGGCATCGCAGAGGGCGGCGAAGGCGTACACAAGGCCTGCTATGCAGAGAACCAGAAGAAGGGACCTGAAGCCCAGAGCCCAGCTTAACTTTCCTGGCTTATCCTTGACGCCCAGACCTTTTTCGTACCAGTTCAGGGTCTGACCCTTCTTCTTAGCCTTTGCCCTTCCGACCAGCAATATCACCAGATTTATAAGCATTATGAAGCTGTACCAGGTGATGAGGCCGTTGCCCACGGTCATGCGGAAGAGATGCTCCGGCAGGGGAACCAGAGCGTGACCCAGCTGGGTGGCGAAGGGGTAAAGGATGCCGCCGATCAGCATGGTGATGATGGCTGAACGCCACCATTTTCCGCCTCTCAGCATCCTGGTGCGGCTGGGAAGCTCCTGCCTTAAGGGCTTAAAGAAGCCCGTTTCCAGCAGCAGGTCCATGAGAGCCAGGGCTGCCCCCAGCACCAGCAGAAGAGCCGCCAGATTCAGCCATTCCTTGGTCATGGCGATCTGGTCCATGGGGTGGAGCCCGCCGTTTGCGTACCTGTTTTTCATCTCCGGAGTGCCCATGGACTCGTCGAACCAGTTGAGAGCCATGCCCAGACCCTCGGCATTGTGGGTGGTGAGCCTGTGATTGGTCCGAAGAAGCCTTATCATCCTTGCGCTGCCATCGCTGAAATAGCCGTAGATCCTGTCCCAGCGGGCTTCCTCGGGAGTGGTCCCAAGGAACTCGCAGCGCAGAGGCGATCTTATAAGCTCTTCCGAGACGGTGTTCTGATAGTCCCTGAAATAGCTGAATTCATCGTATTTTGCCTGCAGCAGCAGTACATTGTTGAACTTTATGTTTTCGGAATCGTAAGCGCTGTCTCTGAAGAGCTCGCCGCACTGAAGCACCGTGGCCTTTGGCATTATGTCCGCGCCGTATTCATTGGTAGCTCCGGAGTAGGCTGCCGCCACGGACCAGGCCGCCCAGGTACCCATGGAGTGACCGCTTATCCCAAGCCTTGTCTCGTCAACATTGGGCAGATCCGCCAGCCACTTGTAGGCCGCGATACCGCCTTCGGCGCTGTTTCTGATGCTGTTTCCGGCATCGTCCTTCGTGTATTTATCGTCGAAAAAGCTCAGGTTGGAGAAATTCATCAGCACCCTGTAGCGTATGGTCCCGCCTATCTTCTTGAATGTGCCGTCGGCCTCGCTTTCCTCGCCGAAATTCACCGACACCTTCTTGTTAACATAGCCTCTGGCCTCGAGCCCGGGCACCGTCTTTCCGTGGCCGAACTCATCTATCGCAAGGACCACATAGCCCCTTCTGGCCAGCTCTATGGCATAGGCTGCGCAGGTCTCGTGATCGTTCTGATAGCCGTGGAGAAGCAGCACCCCCGGCGCCGGAGCCTCCTCCGTGGCTGTCTTGGGGGTATACATCTTGTAGTACAACTGCCCGTCCTCCGTGGCCAGTACGCCCTCGCTAATGTCGATGGAACCCATGCCATGCTGAATATAGTCAGCCCCCAGCATGCTGATAAAGGCAAGCACCAGCAGAAGAGCCAGCGCTATGGCGGATCTTTTCTGAGCTTTGGACATCTTGTTTTCCTCCCGGCTCAAGGCCTTCTGCACATTATAATCTTTTTTAATTGTATCATAAAAAACCGGGGCAGAGGCCCCGGCATCGATAAAATTTTACTATTAAGGTATGGTTTTCTTTACTGCTTTGCATCCTCAGGAGCCGCATCCGCCTTCTGCGCCGCTTCAGCAGCCTCCTCCGCCTCTTTCGCAGCCCTTCTCTTCTTCAGATACTTCCTTCCGAAGTGGATGACCACCCAGGCGACTATAACGAAGATGATGATACCCACAAGATTGTAGCTGAACCAGAAGGCGAAGTCCTCCAGCCCGTCCTTTACGTTGTCCAGGCCGTTTTTGAAGCTTCTCTGCAGCCTTGCAAGGAAGCTGTTGTCCTGCTCAATTGGCGGATCCACTCTGTTGACCTTGCTGATGCTGATGTTGATGGTGGAGTAGCCCACCAGGCTGTCGTAGCGGTTCAGTCTGGAGCCGAAGCTGTCGATCTGGTATTCCACATCGCTGAGAGCGCTCTCCAGCTCGATGATGTCCTTCATCTCCGTGGCCTTGCTCAGCAGCTCCAGCAGCCTGTCGTGCTTTATCTTAAGGGTCTCCAGCCTTGCCTCGGTATCCGCATACTGCAGACCTATGTCCTCCACGCTCTGGTTGATATTTACGATGTGAGCCACATTGCCGAACTCGTTGATGAAGTTCTGATAATTCTTCGAAGGAACGCGGACCACGTAATTGCCCTGCATGTAGGAGCCGCCGCTGTAGTAGCTGCCGTTGTCCACGTAAGCGCTCTCGAAGTAGCCCGCATAGTGGGCCACCAGACCGTTAAGATCCTGCACTGCCTGATCGAAGTCCAGGGTCTGTACCTGCACATCAGCCCTGTAGATGAGCTTCATGTTGTCAGTGTTAAGGCTTCCCACCTGCATGGCCAGATTGCTGCTCCCGGAGCCTCCGTCGCTGTAGCCAGCGGAGCCGGGCTTGCCGGCGGCGTTGGCGGTCTTCTGTTCCGCCTCCATCATCCAGCCGCCGCCCGCAGACTCTGAAGCCATGGGAGCCTCGTAATAGCCGTCAGCCTCAGCCTCGTCCTCAGCCTTAGCGTAATTGCCATTGTCGTAGTACCAGGAACTGCTGGCGCTCTTTCTGCTGTAGCCAAAGCCTCCGCTTCCTATGGAGCCCGCAAACAGGCCCACCACCAGGGCCAGGGCTATGCCGCCCATCCAGCCCAGATTCTTTTTGTTTATAGATTTGAGAAAGCTCTTCTTTTTCATTTTCAATACCCTCTTCATCCTGCCGCCGGATGCGGCCTTTCTTAAGTCCGGCCGCCCCTTTGCGGCCCTTTCACCTGTAAAGACGAAGAAACGCCTCCGCGGTCACGCAGGAGGCGCATTTTTTTATTCGCTTATCTCGAGACTGCTCACGTTCGGGTTCATGATGCACACGTAGCTGTGTCCCTTGCCCAGCTTAAGAGCCTCGCCGTTTTCAAGGGTGTAGCTCAGGGGATGATTGCGGTCAGACCTGCTCCACTTGATGGGCACGCTCTTGCCGCCGCAGAAATAGGTTCCCTTGCCGCTGCCCACGGTGTCGACTCTCAGACGCCCCTCGCTGTCCAGGACCTTAGTGGTGGTCTGAAGCACCAGCACGTTGGTGACACCCACCTGCTCGCCGGTGTTGCCGTCGATGTATTCGCCCCTGCTCTTGTTCACCTTGTGGTTTATCTTGTAGAGCCCGGAGTCCTTGTCGTAGACGAACTCAGTGGTCTTGTAGGCAGAGAAGTACATGACTATGTCCCCTGCGGGGCTGCCGTTTGCAGGCGTGCCGTCATCCACGAATTCCTGAGGATAGCTGTAGGATGAATCGTGCTCCAGGCGCTTGAAATAGCCCTTGCCAAGGTAGGTCATGATCCGCTCGCCCGAAGTCATGAGAGTATGCTCAAAGGGCACTCCGGCGCTGGTCCTGCTCTTTTCTCTCCAGAAGCAGGCATCGTCCTTGGGGCCGCCCTCAACTCCGTCGATGTGGTCCATCTTCCAGCCGCGGATGTTCTTATATGCCTCATCGCTGCCGCCTGCGTGAACGTAGATGGCATCGTGGCCTGTGGCCAGCTCCGCGTAGTAGAGCCTGGCGGAGCGTATGCTGCCTATGGTCCCCACATCCTTTACGGTCTGGAACAACGCCAGCATGCGGGTGATGCCGCCTTCGGCGGGCACCTCATATATTATGTCTGCCTGGGAGACGCCCAGCTGGGGCAGAGCCTTTTCGTGGTCGTTGATCATGACGGCTATGGGCCTGAGCTTTTCATCCTCCGGCTCCATGGGCAGACCGCTTAAGGGATTGGTCCCTGCAGGGCCCTCGGGCTGAGGGGGCTCGGGAGGCTCAGGCGGTGCGGGAGGATCGTCCGGCACCTGGGGCTTTATATCTACAGCGCTCTGGGTGGTCTCGTTTTCTCCGGGCCCCGGAGCGGGGTCTGCAGGCTCGTCCTTTCCGCTGCAGGCAGCCAGTGCAAGCAGCATGGCAATAACAAGCAATAACGAAAGAAATCTCTTCATATTGTTAGAATCTCCTTTTCATACCACTACATATGGTATCAATTATAAGCAAAAAGGTCAAGAAAAAAGAGGCATTTCTGCCTCTTTGTATGTATGTTCAGAATATAGGAACTGCGTTCTACTGCTCCTCCGAGATGCGGTCGATGGTCAGCTGGTCGCCGTCCTTTCCTATGTGATCCAGGCGGGACATGTACTTTCTGTTCTCTGCCTCCAGCTCGTCGTTGTAGCGGGAGTCGAAGCCGCTGCGAAGGCCGCGCACATATTCGTGCTCCATCTCAGCAGTATTGTCGCCGAAGAGGGCTATGGTGTGGAGACCCACGTTGGAGCACTGGTCAGAGATACGCTCCACATTCACCAGCATATCCAGGAAGATGAAGCCTGAATCCACGGAGCATTCGCCGTTCTTCAGACGGTTCAGGTGAGCGTCTCTCAGGTAATCCACCAGGCGGTCCACCACCTCTTCAACAGGCTCTATATGAAGAGCGTTTTCAAAATCGCTGTCGCAGAAGGCCTTCAGTGTGTATCCGGCTATCTCGTCAATGGCATCGTGGAGCAGGTGAAGCTCCTCCAGAGCTGAAACGGAGAAGGACGCGCCTCTTTCCCTGAGCTCCTTTGCCTTTTCGATCAGGTTCAGAGCGTGGTCGCCTATCCTTTCAAACTCGGTGACACACTTGAGATAGTAGTTGAGAAGGTCCATGTTGCGGTCAAGATTTATATGACCTGCAAGCTTTGCAAGGTATTCGCTTCCGAGGTCTGTCATACGGTCTATGTAATCCTCGGTGCGGATGACATGCTCTGCCTTGGCTTCGTCGTATTCCATCAGGCAGTCCATTGCCATGGAGGTGTTTTCAAAGGCAGCCTCAGCTATATCCTTTACGCCTCTGAAGGCGGAATCCAGAGCCAGACCGGGGGTCTTGAACAGAGCCTCATCAAAGAGGGAGAAGTCGGGACTGTAGTCCTCCTCCACAACATCGTCCTTGACGATCTTTCTGGCCAGCACCTCCAGATAGCCGCAGAAGGGGAGCAGCAGAAGGCCGCAGCTGAGCTTGAAGAAGGTGTGGATATTGGCTATGCCGCCGGAATGCAGCGGAGCAGTCCAGAAATCGCCGAAGACTCCGAAGCTCTTAAGAATCAGCACTGCGGTGAAGATGATCACCACCTGAGCCAGATTGAACAGCACCTGTATGATGCCTGTTCTTTTCTGATCATCCTTAGCTCCTATGGAGCAGACTATGGCAGTGGTGACTGCGTCGCCCACGTAGATGCCAAGAAGTATCGAATAGATAGAGCCGAAGCTCAAAGCCCCGGTTACGGATAAGGCCTGAAGTATACCTACTGATGCAGAGGAGCTCTGGATAAGGAAGGCCACTGCTGCGCCTGCGAGAAAGCCCAGAAGAGGATTGCCGCCAAGCCCAAGGAACAAGTCCTTGAAGGCCTGGGAGCCTGAGAGCTGGCTTACCGAGGCAGACATATTCATAAGTCCGGTAAACAGGATGCCAAAGCCCATGGCTACGCCGCCGATGGTTTTCGCATTGCTCTTTTTTGATATCATTATGAGCAGTATTCCGATGACGGAAGCAAGCGGCGCAAGGGTCGAGGGCTTGAAGAAGTTCATGATGGAGCCGCTGCCCGCGTTCAGATCCATAAGACGGATGATCTGAGCGGTGATGGTGGTACCCACATTGGCGCCCATTATTATTCCGAGAGACTGGTGCAGGCTTATGATGCCGGCACCCACAAGACCAGAGCACAGCACTATGGTAGCTGTGGAGCTCTGGATGATGGCAGTAACAGCCATGCCCAGGAAAAAGCTCTTTATGGGGTTATTGGTGACCTTGTCCATGGCCTTTTTCAGGGCTCCGGTGGAGCTGCTCCGCAGTCCGTCGCCCATGATGTTCATGCCATAGAGGAAAAGCGCCAAACCTCCAAACATGGTGATGATGTCGAAAATAGTCATAAGAATTCCTTATGTAAATAAATAAAAAATTTATACCTCACATATATTATCACCAGACCGGAGCTCTTTCAAGATACAAAATTGTCAAAAGCTTATCAATTTTTTGATAATATACTTTATCATAGTAAATAGTGCAAAAAAAACTACAATTTCTTCACACAAAGCCTGCGGCTTGTGGTATATTATCATGGTTGTTTAAAAATCAAAAGAGGAGAACCCCAATCATGAAAAAATACAGCAAAATTGCTTCCCTCCTGCTCATCCTGGCGCTGAGCCTTGGCATGCTGGCAGGCTGCGGAGACGAAGAAGGCAGCGATTCACTTTACAGCCAGGGCCTCAACAGCGACGGCTACTACAATGTCAAGGCTTCCGACTACGTCAAGCTTGGCGACTACAGCAAGCTGACAGTGACCCAGTCTCAGATCAAGGACGCAGAGGAATCCATCCTCCACAGCTATCCCCTTACAAACCAGATCACCGACAGAGCCGCAACCTGGTTCGATACAGTCAACATCGACTATTCCGGTTCATATAACGGCGAGAAATTCGACGGGGGCACAGCCACCGGCCAGCAGGTCACCATAGGCTCAGGCCAGTACGTCGGCGGCTTTGAGGAAGGCATCATAGGACATATGCCCGGAGAGACCTTCACCATCGATGTCACCTTCCCCGATCCCTATCCCAACAACACCGCGCTGTCCGGCGCTGTTACCCAGTTTGAGATCAAACTCAACTACATCATCGATTATCAGTATCTTGAGGAGATCACCGACGATTTTGTGAGCACCAACTTTGCAGGCTACGGCTGGAATACTAAAGACCAGCTCTTAGACTACATCAAGTACAGCACTGCATTCGAATCTCTGGCAGAGTCCTCCGAGGTCTCCGAAGTTCCCGAGGCTCTCACCGATTACTTCGTAAACACCTACATCGCGGACCAGACCCGCACAGCAGAACAGTACGGCATGACCCTTGAGGATCTGCTGAACATCTATAACATCAGCGAAGATGAGCTCAGAGCTGACTACCGCGAGCAGGCAGAGATGTATGCAAGAGAGGCCCTGATCCTGCAGGCAATCGCAGAGGACAGCAACGTCAAGGTCAGCAAGAAGGAGCTCAGAGACTTCTTCCTTGAGCAGACCGGAAGCAGCTACTACACAGAGCATAAGAAGAACTACGGCCTGCCCTATCTGAAGCAGTCCGTCATCAGATATAAGATAGAAAATATGCTCAAAGAGCGTATTGAAATCGAATAGTTTTCTATGCTAAAATAAATGGTCAGATGGCCCTCGGGCCCTATACTACAATACGGAGGAAATAATAATGGCAGACGATGTAAAGAAGAACATCGACGACGAAGCTGAATTCATTACCCTTGAGTTTGACGACGGCACAGAGGTTGAAGCCGAGATCATGGGCATCTTCGAGGTGGAGGGCAAGGAATACATTGCTCTGATCCCCGACGATGACAGCGATGACGTTTATCTCTACGGCTACAAGGAAGTAAGCGACGAGGAGTTCGAGCTCATCGACATCGAAGACGACGACGAGTTCAACAAGGTAGTTGCAGAATTCGACAAGCTGACAGAAGAAGACGAATAAGGAGCTGACATGAAACACTACGATATCATTATCGTAGGTGCCGGCGCTTCCGGAGTGTTCATGGCTTATGAGCTCACCCGGAAGAATAACAATGCAACAGTGCTTATGCTGGACAGAGGCGCGGCCATTGCCGAGCGCAAGTGTCCCATTCATGAAGGGAGAGTGGATCACTGCATACGCTGTAATCCTTGCCATATCATGAACGGATACGGTGGCGCAGGAACTCTCTCAGACGGAAAGTACAATATCACCACCGAATTCGGTGGTGATTTGCATTTATATGTAGGCACCGAACAAGCCATGGAGCTCATGGAATATGTGGATGAGGTACTCTGCAGCTTCGGAGGGTCCGAGGCCAGACTCTTTTCCACCGCCAGCTCGGACCTTAAGACAAAGGCACTGCAGAACGACCTTCACCTTCTGAGCGCCAGGGTCAGACACCTGGGCACTGACAGAAACGTGGAGATACTCGGCCGCATCTACGATTACTGCAAAGACCGCATAGACATGCGCTTCCGCACAGACGTGGATATCGTCAGCAGAGAGGCTGACGGCAGCTTCAGGGTGGTCACCGCAAAGGGCGATGAATTCTCCTGCGATAAGCTGGTTCTTGCCACCGGCCGCTCAGGCTCCAAGTGGATCTCCGAGATGTGCAGAAGGCTGGGCATCCAGACCCGCTCAAACCGCGTGGACATCGGCCTTCGGGTGGAGCTTCCCGCGGAGATATTCAGGCATATAACCGACGAGGTCTACGAAAGCAAGCTGGTATACAAGACCAAGAAGTACAACGATCTTGTGCGTACCTTCTGCATGAATCCCTACGGCGAGGTGGTCACCGAAAACACCAACGGCATTGTGACTGTCAACGGCCACAGCTATTCGGATCCCGCCCTTCAGAGCGAAAACACCAACTTCGCCCTGCTGGTCGCCAATAACTTTACGGAGCCCTTCAAGGACAGCAACGAGTACGGCGAATCCATAGCCAGGCTCTCCAATATGCTGGGCGGCGGCGTGCTTTTGCAGCGCTTCGGCGATCTTGTGAAGGGCCGCAGGTCCAACGAGAGCCGCATGAAAAAATGCTTCACCAGGCCCACTCTTAAGGCAACGCCGGGAGATCTGAGCCTTGTGATGCCAAAGCGTCAGCTGGATGACATCATCGAGATGGTCTATCAGCTGGACAGGATAGCCCCGGGCACCGCCAACGAGGACACCCTGCTTTACGGCGTGGAGGTTAAATTCTATAACTCGACAGTGGAGCTCAGCGGCGATCTGGAAACGAAGATCCCCGGACTCTACGTGCTGGGCGACGGCTCCGGAGTCACCCATTCCCTGTCACAGGCCAGCGCCTCCGGCGTTTACGTGGCCAGAAAGCTGGCAGAACAGTATTCGTAGGTCATTACCATGAACGATTTTAAAAAGAAACAGCTCGGCATGCTTATAAGGTGCTGCGTCTGCATAGGCTGCAGCATAGGCATGGTGAGCAACTGCATAGGTCTTTTCTACACTCCCATGGCTCAGGCTCTGGGTACGGGAAGAGGCCAGGTGGCTGCCATCTCCACCATCATCAGCCTTTCCTCCGCATTTTTTGCGCAGGTAGTGGCAAGGCTCATAAAAAAAGTACCCATCAACATCGTGATGGGCTTCGGATCACTGGTGGTGGTACTTGGATTTTTAGCCCTTTCCTTTGCGAAGCAGCTTCCGGTATTCTATGCCATAGCGGTATTCATGGGCGCAGGCGATATCTGCTTCAAGAGCCTTACCGTTTCCATGGTCCTGAGGAGCTGGTACGGAGAAAAGAGCGGCTCAAAGCTGGGCATATCCATGGCCCTCTCCGGCGTGGTGGCAGCAGTCATGAACCCCATACTTGGAAAGATAATAGAAGGCTACGGCTACGCCATGGCCTTCAGAGTGCTGGCTCTCCTGATCGGAGTGCTCGCCATCCCCACCTGCTTCACCATAAGGCTCAATGAAAACGATGAGAGCGCAGCCGCTGCGAAAAAAGCTGCGGGAAGCGGTGAAAAGACCATCATTCCCTTCCTCGTTCTTGCAATCTTCACCACCCTTCCGGTGGCCATTTCCGGAGCCACGGGCATGAACACCCACTTCTCATCCTTTGCAGTGAGTCTGGGCTACAGCCTCAGCTTCGGTGCTACACTGGTATCCTTCCAGAGCATATTCAATTCCGTCTGGAAGCTGGTGTACGGCTACATAGCTGACAGGCTGGGCTATGTAAGGACGAGCGTGGCCTACATGGGTATGAATATCATAGCCTGCCTGATCCTGCTGTTCTTCTCAGGCTCCAGGATAGCCATAATCGCAGGCACCTGCATCTATGCAGCTGCATTCTCCCTCAACACTGTGGGACTTCCCATACTGCTTCAGGGAGTGGCAAAGGAACGGTTCGCGGAGATATTCGCCAACTGTACCATGGTTCAGACCATATTCTACGCGATGTTCACCACCCTTTTCGGGACCATAAGCGACACGGCCGGCAGCTACATGCCCTGCCTTCTGATGGTGATATGCTTCTCCGCCATCGGCATGGTGATGTTCATGGTCATAGGAAAAAGGACCCACACCGCATAGTGAAAAAAAAGAAAAAGGCAGGACCGGCGGGTCCTGTCTTTTTTATTGTCTGTAATATTTTAATGCTCAGTCCTGCAGCCTGTAGTGCTGTACGGCATCGTAGCGGTGGCCCACTGCCAGGTCCAGCTCACCTGCGGTAAGATCGTAGACCGCAGACCAGAGGGTGTCGCTGCGGCGCTTGCGTCCTGAGGGCTGACTCACAAGGCGCAGCACATCCATCACATCCCGCCGCTCCATGAGGCCATCGTGGTATTCCAGAAGATCCGAAACGATCTTATACCGATCCATGCCCTCGCCTTTTTTGGGGAGTCCTGAGCCCAGCCGGAAGTTGGTGACCAGGGGAGAATAAGTGATCACGGGCTCGCAATCCTCATATTCCAGCACTGCGCTTCTGCCGCTGCCGTCGGCGAACATGAAGTGAAAATCTCTGACCCTGCTGTCTATCTGAAGGTCCTGGCTAAGGAAGATATCCAAAGCCTGGCTGAGGCTTTCGGCTTTGTCCAGCACCGTCCGCATGGCAAGGGTATTCAGAGTCTTTTTCAAGCCCCTGTCCTGCATCGTGCCCCTGCCGGGGACCACCAGAACGGAAACGAAGACGCCGTGCTCGTTCATGCCGTCCACGCAGAGGAAAGGAAAAAGCACTGCCCTGCTCACATCAGTGATGCCGTCGGAAAGCTGGCCGGGGGTAAAGTCCAGGAAGCGGGCATTTGCCATGCCAAAGCTCTTAGTCTGACCGGGCACGCTGTTTTTAACCATGACCACCGAAAGGTCGTGCTTAAAGTCGTAATTTCTTCCCACAAGCACATGGCCTTCGCGGTTCTTTACAGTGAAGACCGTGCAGCCGCCTTCGGGCTCGGAAAGCTCCGCGGGAGCCTTAAGAAGCAGCTCCGAGAGCCGCTTCCTGAGGCTGCCATAGTCGCTCCAGCTGTCCTTAATGACCTCCTCCAGCCTGTAATCCGCCCGGTTTTCCATGGCATAGAAAGTACCGTCGCCATAGACATCTGCGATGCTTTCGACGGTCCTCTTCTGCGCTTCATTAAGGATGAACTGTGCGGGATTTGGCATTGCGCTGCCCTTCTTTAACGCCCTTAGGGCCTGAACTCGTGGTATTTTTCGCCTGTGAGAAGGTCATACCAGCTGAAGGCGCCGTCCTCATAGATCATGTAGCTGTGACGGCTGCCGCCCTTGGGTATGGAGACTGAGCCTGGGTTGAGATATACGAAGCTGCCGTGATCCGCGTCCTTTGGCACATGGGTGTGACCGCAGAGCATTATCTCGCCCATGCCCAGGGGCATGGGGCGGCTTTCATCGAAGTGATGACCGTGGTGTGCAAACACGGTGATGATGCGCTCATCCTTCTTGGAATCGCTCCCATCTGCGGGAGCCTCGAGGGTTATGACCGCGTACTCCGCCATTATGGGGAACTCCAGCACCATCTGGTCCACCTCGGAATCGCAGTTGCCGCGCACCGCAAGTATGCGGTCCTTGTACTCGTTGAGCATGGCAAAAACCTGCTTCACCTCGTAGCCATCGGGCAGATCGTTGCGGGCACCGTGGTATAGCAGATCCCCAAGAAGCAGCAGCTTCTCAGAGCCGCTCCTCTCAAAAGCCTCCAGCATCAGCCTGCAGAATCTGGCCGAGCCATGTATGTCAGATGCAATAAAAAGTTTTTTCATCATTTCCCCTCGCATGAATGCTTTATGAATAATAACATAAACACAGCGCTAAATAAACAGTGAGAAACTTGTTAAGCCTGATGCAGATCACACTAACAGAACACAGGGCTCATTATACACTGCCAGCTTTTTATCGTGTGTCAGTAGACGCATGTCACCTGCTTTAGCCTGCGCAATAAGCATACGGTCAAAGGGATCCTTATGCATAGGTACTATATCTCCTTGCCTCAATCCGTCCAACGCAAATATATGCTCCGTCTCGATGCGCAGTGGATAATAGTCATAGTGATCTAACACCCTCACAAGGTCCTGAGCGCTGACCGGCAGTCTGTCGGGATGCAGATTATGCTTGATGGATACCTCCCAGACAGATGCGAGACTGTAATACAAAATATTCTCCTCCTGTTCGAGATAATAGACCATTTTCGGGGTCAGAGCGGGCTGCGCAGAAATAGCCCAGAGCAGTATGTGCGTATCAAGAAGCAGCTTCATTGGTCCACCCCAAACAGTTCAGATATCTCATCATCCATTGAATCCAGTGCCTCCATGGATATATAGGGGATCCGGGGAAGATCAAATTCTTCAAAATCAGTCATGCCTGCAATGCGCGGTTTTTTGCTTACACAGGTAAGCTTTGCCACAGGTCTGCCGCTTCTGCAGATCATTATATATTCCTCTTCTCTATCCTCCAGCTTTTTGACCAGCTTCGACAGATCTGTCTTGGCCTCAAGCATATTTACCATCATCATTGTAACTCACCTCATAAAAAAGACTTAGCCAGATTAGCTAAGTCGAATATATCATGCTTCACACAATAATGCAAGGACTATATGATTACTCCGTCTTCATCAACAGCCGGCAGGGATACCTGCCTTCCTATGCCGCCGGGCGCAGAATAATCCACGCTGTCGTCGATCTCCACCTCCGGCCTGGTACGCTTTGCATTCTCCTCATCCTGCCTGGCAAAATAGCTTACCACCTCTTCCGCGGCCTTGAGGTTCATGCCGGGAGCCTGGGAGAGCTCGTAGGCCGTGGCTCCCTTTATGGCATCCACGCTGCCGAACTCTGAGAGCAGCGCCATCTTGCGCTTTTCGCCTATGCCCGGGATGCCGTCCAGTACGGAGCGGCTCATGGATTTGCCCCGCAGATTGTGATGATAATCTATGGCGAAGCGGTGGACCTCCTCCTGTATGGTGCCGCAGTAGGCGAAAAGCTCCTGCCTGCCCTTCAGCGGCAGCTCCTCCTCCCTGAATACCAGGGCTCTGGTGCGGTGCTTGTCATCCTTGGCAAGACCGGCCACCGGTATATCATTGTAGCCCAGGGCATTCAGCACCGCCTCGGCAGCGTGTACCTGCCCGATGCCGCCATCCATAAGTATGAGGTCCGGAAGCTCCGAAAAGGAAGGGTCGCCCTCCCTGGCTCTGCTGAAGCGCCTGAACAGCACCTCCTGCATGGAGCCCGTATCGTCGTTTCCGCCCTCCACCGTCTTTATCCTGAACCGCCTGTAGGCCTTGCGCAGCGGCTTGCCATCGTAGAACACCACCATGGCGCCCACCGCATCAAGCCCGCCCAGGTGAGAAATATCGTAGCTTTCTATCCTGTGAGTATCAGCCGCCTTCTCTTCGCCAAGAAGCTGAGCCAGGCCCAGCTGCACCGCCTGCTCCTTTTCCAGCTGGCGGCGGGTCCGTTCGTCCAGGTCCTTCAGCATCTGGTCCACATCCTTGCGCACCAGGTCCATCAGAGCCCTCTTTTCGCCCCTGGCGGGAGCCGTAAGGCTCACCTTGCTGCCCCTCTGGACCCCCAGCCACTCCTCAAGAAGAGCCGCGTCCTTGGGCAGCCTATCCACCAGTATCTCCTTGGGGACCATTACATTGGCGTAGTAGTACTGCTTGATGAACTCCGCCACTATCTCCTCCCGGCTCTCGGCGGAAAACTCGCCAAGATAGAAGCTCTCCCTGCCGGAAAGCTTGCCCTCACGCACGGTAAAGAGCACCGCATGGGCTCCGGAAAGGCCCTGGCTCAGCAGCACTATGTCCAGATTTTCAGGCCTTGCAAGCACCACCCTCTGCTTCTCCGCAAGGGTATTCACGTCGTTTATGTAGTCCCTGTATCTGGCGGCCTCTTCGAAATCCAGCGCCTCCGAGGCAGCCTCCATCCTCTCCTTCAGCCTGTCTAAAAGCTCGTGGTTCTTGCCCTGAAGGAAGTCCATGGCCTTCTCCACGCCCTGCATGTACTCGTCCTTAGGCACATTGCCCTGGCAGATGCCCCTGCAGCGCTTTATGTGATAATTGAGACAGGGTGAAAAACCCACAGGAAATACCGCGGTGGAGCAGCGCTTGAGGGAATAAAGATCGTTCAGAAGCTCGATTATGGTGTTAACAGCCCCCGCATCCGGATAGGGCCCGAAATACTTGGAACCGTCATTGACTATGCGGCGGGTCTTGAGTATCCTCGGGAACTTCTCCCCCAGGGTCACCTTGATGTAAGGATAGGTCTTGTCGTCCCGCAGCAGGATGTTGTACTTGGGCTCGTACTGCTTTATCAGATTGCACTCAAGCATCAGAGCTTCCATCTCGCTGCCGCAGGTGATGTAATCGAACTCCGCGATGTGCTCCACCATGGACCGGACCTTGGGCGCCTGATTTTTGGACGACTGAAAATACTGGCGCACCCGCTTCCTGAGCGAGATGGCCTTTCCTACATAAATTATCTGCCCGTACCTGTCCTTGTGGAGGTAGACTCCGGGACTGTCGGGCAGCTTTTTCAGTTCAGCCTGAATGTCAAACATATGCTATTCTTCTCTGTTGCGCCTCTGCTCGTCGTAGCTGCGCTCCCACATGGCCCTGCGGCGGGCCTCCTCTTCCTTAAGAGCCTTGATCCTTGCGGCCTTGCGGGCTTTCTTGACCTTTGTCTGGTGACGGGCCCAGAAGACCCAGGCGATGAAGGCGATCACGAGGGTCGCAAAGCCTGCGATGATTCCAACGAAAACCTTGTGGGCGGTGGCATCGTCTATGCCGAATACGGACAGGGGGCCGCCCTTTTCCACGCTCCCCGAGGCTATGATATCCACGGAGCCTATCTTGTTTCCGCCCTCAAGTATGTCTATGTAGCCCAGCTTGGTGCCTTCAGCCACGGGAGCCTGGACCAGCTCCTCCGTGTGCTTTTCAAGGCTTATGACGCTGGTGGAGGCATCCCTTGGCAGGAGGGTGTAGAATTCGCCGGAGCTCTTGAGCCCCACCTCCTTCACAGCGCCCCGCTTCACAGCCAGAGCGCCCTCGTCGGTGCCGTCCTCCACCGGTTTATATGTGTAGTAGTTCTCGAAGCCCCAGTTCAGCAGCTTGTGGGTGTCCGCGAAGCGGCTCAGCTGGCCGGACTTCATGACCACGCTCATCAGTATGGTGCTGGCGTTGTCGCCCTCCCTCTGCTGCTCGCAGGCCGCCACCAGGCAGCCTCCGGCGGGGGTGGTGAAGCCGGTCTTGACACCGAAAACGCCATCGTACTTGGTGGTGATCTTGTCGTTATAGACGTACATCTGAGTGGTGTCGTCCGCGATGAGCTTGTTGGTGCTTACGATATTGCGGGCATCCCACTTGTTGGACTTGGGAATGGTGTATTCGCTCTTGCCCACGATCTCCCGGAAGGTCTCGTTCTGCATGCAGTACATGGCGATGACCGCCAAATCTCTTGCGGTGGTGTAGTGACCCTCATCGTGGAGCCCGTGGGGATTCATAAACTGGGTATGAGTGACGCCCACGGTCTCGCCGTCGATCACAGCCTCGATCTCCAGCAGCTTCTGGTTCATGCGCTCAACGAAGGCGGGAACGCTGCCGGAAATGGTCTTGGCGAAAAGAACGGCGCAGTCATTGCAGGAGGCTATGAGCAGGGCGTTCAGGCAGTCCCAGGCGTTGATCTCCTCCCCCTCCTTGAAGGTGAGGCTGGTGCCGCCGGTCTTTATGACCTCCGCGTCCGCCACCAGAGTCCGTTCCTTAAGCTCCGGATGCTTTTCCATCTCCTCGATGATGATTATGCCCGTCACCATTTTCGTGGTGCTGGCAGGCTCCAGCTCCACATCCGCGTTCTGCTGCAGCAGCACCTTGCCGGAGCGCATGTCAAGCAGCATGTAGGCCTCAGCCTCCATGCGGGTGGGCTCATCCGTGACCGCGTATACAGGCACGGCAAATACAGACAGCATCAGTGCTAAACACAAGGCTATACTTATCATCCTCTTCATTTGCCGGCCCTCCATAGATTGATTTTATCTGCAAAATGATATATATTTAATCGACTGCCCCGGGAGGCTCATCTTGTGGCATTATGCGCTTTTTGATTAAAATAATTCAACATATAGTATAGCACAAATTCAGGAGAACTCAAATGCGAATTATAGCAGCTACACAAAATAAACATAAGATAAAGGAGATAAACGCAGTGCTGGAGCCCTTCGGCATGCAGCTCACCTCCCTTGCGGAGGTGGGTCTTGCGGACCTGGAGATCGAGGAGACCGGCGCCACCTGTCAGGAGAATTCTCTGATAAAGGCGGAGACGGTCTGCAGGCTCACGGGTGAGCCCGCGGTAGCCGATGACACAGGCCTCATGATAGACGCTCTGGACGGAGCGCCGGGAGTTTACTCTGCCAGGTTCGCAGGAGAAAACTGCACAGAGGCAGACAACCGCGAAAAGACACTGAGGCTTCTTGAAGGCCTTCCCTTTGAGCAGCGGACCGCGAAGTTCATCTGCGTGCTCACCATGGTCTGGCCGGACGGCAGAAGGCTTCAGGCCGAAGGCGAGTGCCGCGGGCGCATGCTGAGCCTGGAGCGAGGCAGCCACGGCTTCGGCTACGATTCCATCTTCGCCCCTGACATGATACCTGTCTCCGGGAGGTCGCCCCAGGAGGTGCTGAGAGACGACAGCCTCCTTCAGCCCAACAGCGAATGGCGCTCCTTTGCAGAGCTCTCCGATGACGACAAAAACGCCATCAGCCACAGAGGAAGAGCCCTCATAAAGCTGGAGGAGCTGCTGGCTTCAAAATAAGAGATTGAAGCCCGCGCAAAATGTGATAGAATAGTAATGATGGCCATATGTTGGCCGATCAGAATCAAGGAGAAATATATGGATTACAAAGCAAGATACCAGGAATGGCTGAAGGACAGCTATTTTGATGAAGAAGACAAAGCAGAGCTTGCGGCGCTTAAGGATGAAAAGGAGATCGAGGACAGATTCTACCGCGATCTCGAGTTCGGGACCGCAGGCATGCGCGGTGTCATGGGCATGGGCTCAAACCGCATGAATAAATACAATATACGCAAGGCGACGGCGGCCTTCGCCCTGGCGCTGAAGGAAAAGCACGGCGATGAAGCCTGCGCAAAGCAGGGCGTGGCCGTAGCCTGGGATTCCAGAAACAACTCCCAGCCCTACGCCTACGAGACTGCCATGACCTTCGCAGCCTACGGCATCCCGGCCAGGCTCTACACCCTGGTCTCCGCCACCCCGCTGCTGTCATTCACCGTCCGCGACCTTAACTGCGTGGGCGGCGTGGTCATAACCGCAAGCCACAACCCCAGCGAATACAACGGCTACAAAGCCTACGACGAGACCGGCTGCCAGGTGCTGACCGAGGACGCCAACGCCATAACAAAGCACTATGAGGAGCTGAGCTATAAAGAGATAAAGTCCATCAGCGAGGCCGAGGCAAGGGAAAAGGGCCTGCTGACAGATCTGGGAATGGATGAGATGCAGCGCTTCATCGACGCCGTCGCAAAGACCGCCAATCCCCTGCCCCAGGAGGCAAAGGACGCCCTTAAGATAGTCTACACACCTCTCTTCGGCGCAGGACTGGTGCCTATCCTCAGGATACTGGATCAGCAGGGCTATAAGAACGTGAGCCTGGTGGAGTCTCAGAAGGGACCCGACGGCAACTTCCCCGGCCTTGCAGCTCCCAACCCCGAGTTCGCAGAGGCCATGAGGCCGGGCATCGCGCAGGCCAAAGCTGAAGGCGCAGACATCGTCATAGGCAGTGACCCGGACAGCGACCGCATGGGCCTGGCCGCAAGGGACGAGAAGGGCGAGTTCGTGCTCTTTACAGGAAACCAGATCGGCACCCTGCTGCTGAACTATCTAATCCTCAGAAGAAAGGACCAGCTTCCCAAGGATGCGTACTTTGTATCCTCCATCGTTTCCACCCAGATGAGCTTCGCCGTGGCGAAGGCTCAGGGGGTGCGGGGTATTGCGACCCTCACCGGCTACAAGTATATTGGCGAGCAGATGACCAGGGATCCGGAGGACTTCCTCTTCGCCTTTGAGGAGAGCTACGGCTATCTTTCCGGCACCTACGCAAGGGATAAGGACGCTGTTTTCGCCGCCCTGCTGATCTCGGAGATGGCGGCCTATTACAAAGCCCTCCAGAAGCCTCTCACAGCCGTTCTGAGCGATCTTTTCGACACTTATGGATATTTCCTCGACAAGGTGGATTCCTACACTCTGAAGGGCAAAGACGGGGCTCAGAGCATAAAGAATATAAGCGCCCGCATGAGAGCCGCAGGCACCGGTCTTATGGATGGCATCGAGGAGATGCTGGACTACAAGGACGGCATGGACGGCATGCCCCCCGCGGACGTGCTGCGCTACCGCTATGCTGACGGCTCCTGGCTGGCAGTGCGCCCCTCCGGCACCGAGCCCAAGATCAAGTTCTACTATTCCGTAAAGGCTAAGAATCAGGCCGAAGCCGAAAAGCTCTACCAGCAGCGCAAGGCAGTCTCCGAGCAGATCGTAAAGGAGGAGAGCCTGTAATACATGACAATCAAAAAACGCCTGAGCGCCATGCTCAGGCGTTTTTCTTATGCTGCTTTAGCACACATTGGCGCTTACGAATTCGTAGCCGGCGTCTTCGATGGCGGCCTTTATGGTTTCGTCAGACACATCACCGTTGAGGGTGATGACTGCATTGTTGTTCTCCAGGGAGACCTCGGCGGATTCCACGCCTTCGATGCCCTCCAGGGCCTTTTTCACATGCTTTACGCAGTTCTGGCACATCATGCCGTTGACGCTGATCAGCTTCTTCGGCGCTGCGCTTTCCGCGGGAGCGGCGCTTACGAACTCATAGCCCGCATCCTCGATAGCTGCCTTGAAGGCGGACTCGGGGATCCAGCTGGTGATATCCACAACAGCGCTGTTGTTCTCCAGGGAGACCTCGGCAGCTGCAACGCCCTCCATATTCTCCAACGCATGCTTCACATGCTTTACACAGTTCTGGCACATCATGCCGTTTACATTTAATACTACCTTCAAGATCTCTGCTCCTTCCTTTGTTTTATTGTCTTCTGACGGTTCTGCGCCGCCAAGGTTTATCGTTTTCTTCTCTGCTGAGGCAGTTCCGCTCATTACTGCTGCCGATCCAGCAGCTTCATCCGGCTGGGATCCGCCTGCGGCACCGGCTTCAGCTGTGGCCTCCGCGGGCACCGGGCAGGGCTCGGTCCTCATGAGCTCTGCAGCCTCCTCAGCGCTCACCGCTCCTGCCTTGAGAAAATCAGGCAGCGGCGCCAGCTGGTACTTGCTGTCCCTCTTCTTCGAGAAGATATCGAAGAAATTCAGCCTCAGAGCGTTGCTTACCACAAAGAAGCTGGAAAGGCTCATGGCTGCCGCTCCGAACATGGGATTCAGGGTGATGCCGAACCTGGGGATCAGAGCGCCTGCAGCGATGGGAATGCCGATGGCGTTGTAGAAGAAGGCCCAGAACAGGTTCTCGTGGATGTTTCTGATGACCTGCCGCGAGAGCCTTATGGCGCCTGCCACATCCCTCAGGCTGGACTTCATCAGAACCACGTCAGCCGCATCTATTGCCACGTCGGCCCCTGCTCCTATAGCCACGCCTATGTCAGCCCTGGTAAGAGCCGGAGCGTCGTTGATGCCGTCGCCCACCATGGCAGTGCTGCCGCTTTCCTGTATCTTGCGGATCACAGCCTCCTTGCCGTCGGGGAGCACGTCGGAAACGATGGCTTCAAGCCCCAGCTGGCGTCCAATAGCCTTCGCCGTGCGGGCATTGTCTCCGGTAAGCATTACAGGCTGAACGCCCATGCCTATGAGCTCCTGGATAGCCTCCTTCGAATCCTCCTTTATGATGTCCGCCACGGCGATTATGCCAAGCAGCTTTCCGTCCGCCGCAAAGTAGAGCGGGGTCTTGCCGTCCTCCGCAAGAGCATTTCCCCTGGCGCGAAGACCCTCGCCGGCGGCCTCAGCGGAAAGGCCTGCGCCGTCCCTCAGAAGCCCCTGTTCCTCCATAAGAGTCGCATTGCCGCCGATGGCGGTCACGGACCTCCCGTTCAGCTGAACGTTTCCTGCTACACCATGTCCGGGCAGGGCCCTGAAGTCCTTTGCAGCATCAAATTCAAGGCTCTGAGCCTCTGCGTATTCGCGTATGGCCGTGGCCAGAGGATGCTCGGACTTTGCCTCCAGAGACGCAGCCGCCTTAAGCAGCTGCTCCTCCGTGATGCCCTCCGCAGGCACCATGTCTGTAAGCCTGGGCTTGCCCTCTGTGATGGTACCGGTCTTGTCCAGGACCACGTAGCGCAGCTTGCCGGTGGCTTCCAGAGAGGATGCGGTCTTGAAGAGAATGCCCTTCTTGGCGCCGAGACCGCTGCCCACCATGATGGCCACAGGGGTCGCAAGGCCCAGAGCGCAGGGGCAGCTGATGACCAGCACGCTGATGGCCCTTCCGAGGGCGAAGCCAAGATCGCCCCTTGCTATCATCCATATAATGAAGTCCACGATGGCTATCCCCACCACTGTGGGAACGAAGATGCCGGAGACCTTATCTGCTATCTTGGCGATGGGCGCCTTTGATGCCGCAGCGTTCTGCACCATTTCGATGATCTGCTGCAGGGTGGTATCCCCACCTACACGGGTAGCCTCGCAGGTGAGGGAGCCGTTCTGGTTGATGGTGGCGGCGCTCACCAGGCTTCCGGGAGCCTTGTCCACAGGAAGGCTTTCGCCTGTCAGAGCCGCCTCGTTTACGGCGCTTTCGCCCTCCAGCACCCTGCCGTCCACGGGGAAGCTTTCTCCCGGGCGGACCACGAAAATGTCGCCCTCCTCCACCTCCTCGGCGGGCACGGTTACTTCTGCGCCGTCCCGGATCAAATGGGCTTCCTTAGGAGCCATGTCCATAAGGCCCTTGATGGCATTTGTGGTGCGGCCCTTGCTCCTTGCCTCCAGCATCTTGCCCACGCTTATGAGGGTCAGTATCATTGCCGAGGACTCGAAATACATTCCCGAATGGAACAGCTCGTGAGCCTGCATCATGTCGCCTGCGTTGGCAGCGGTGCACATGCGAAAGAACACCGCGGTGCTGTACACAAAGCCGGCCGCGGAGCCCATAGCCACCAGGGTGTCCATGTTGGCGCCGCCGTGGATGGCGCCCTTAAAGCCGTTCACGAAGAACTTCTGATTGATTATCATTACCGCTGCAGCCATCAGCAGCTCGTAAAGGGCGATAGCCAGCGGATTGTGGGCGAGAAAGCCGGGAGCCGGCCAGCCCCACATGGTGTGACCCATGGATATGTACATCAGGGGGATCAGCAGCACAGCGGACCAAATGAGCCTCTTTTTTATGACCGGAGTCTCGTGGTCTTCAAGAGCCTCCCTTGCGGCCCTCTCGGCATCGGCCCTTGCCGCAGCATTGGAAGCAGAGCCGCCTTTCGCCTGCTTCATAGGGCTCGCCCCGTAGCCTGCATCACTCACCGCCTTGCTTATGGCAGCGGGACTGCAGGGATCGTCGTAGCTGACTATCATGGAGTTGGTCAGCAGGTTCACCTGCACATCCGTGATGCCCGCAAGCCCCCGGACCGCCTTCTCCACATGGGCGCTGCACGCTGCGCAGCTCATGCCCGTAACACTGTATTTTTCGTTATTTACCTTAGCCATCATATGCCTCCGGATACCTGCTCCGGAGCCGTCCTTTCCATCAAAGTACTATTTCAGCTTTTTTATAAGATCCATGGTCTCAGCCATGATCTCAGGATTCCCTTCCCTGAGCTCCTCAGCCACGCAGCTTTCCATGTGGGTCTGAAGCACTATGTATCCGAAATTCTGCAGCGCGCTCTCCACCGCAGCCACTTGCATCAGAATATCCCCGCAGTAGCGGTTGTCATCAAGCATCCTGCCGATGCCGTTCAGCTGCCCGGTCATGCGGCTCAGCCTGTTCTTCAGCTGCTTTATCTGCTCCGGATCCCTGGGCATGCTCCTGTGGCGCTCATGTGACGAACCCCTGGCTTTCATACTGCTTTCCTTTTCCATATTCAAAACCTCTTCTTTACCTGAAGGTATGTATGATAGAACTCACGCATACCCCCGCCGGGTATTATTTACGCACAAAATAATATACCCCTATGGGGTATATGTCAAGTGTAACTTGTAAAAGAATTTAAAGCCCGTTCCTTTTGCATACTCCGTTCAGACAGCAGCCCTCGCAGGCGGGCTTTCTTGCGGCGCAGACCCTTCTTCCGTGCCAGATCAGAGCGTGATGCATGGCTGTCCAGCAGTTCTCCGGAAGCACCTTCATGAGTCTCTCCTCCGTGGCAAGCACATCATTTTCTGCAGCCAGCCCTATGCGGTTCGCCAGGCGGAAAACATGGGTATCCACCGCTATCCTCTGCTGCCCGAAGGCCTCAGCCAATACCACATTGGCGGTCTTGCGGCCCACACCCGGGAGCTTCACCAGCTCATCATAGTCCCCCGGCACCTTACCGCCGTAGTTCTTCACCAGGGCTATGGACAGCTTGCTCACATTGGCCGCCTTGGTCCTGTACATTCCTATGCGGTGTATGTACTCCTCTATCTGCTCAACAGGCAGCTCAGCCATGGCAAAGGCATCGGGAGCCGCCGCAAACAGCGCCGGAGTCACCTGATTCACGCTTTTATCCGTGGTCTGAGCTGAGAGCACCACGCTCACCAGAAGCTGAAAATCCGAGCCGTGATCCAGCTCGCAGCCCGCATCCGGATACTCCGCCATCATCAGCTCAACGACCCTGCTTATCTCATCCTTTTTGAGTAATGCCATTTCTGCTCCTTACGCGGCCTTATGCTTCTGCCGCTTAACAGTATCGATCACATTATAGACCATAACGCTTATAAATACTATCACCGCTCCCACCATGGACAGGGGGGAGATCAGCTCGTGATAGAATATGGCCACCAGTGTGGGGTTCAGCACCGCCTCGATGCCGCCCATAAGGCTGGCCGCGATGGGCGGGGTGGTCTTTATGCCCTCTGTAAAGAAAATATAGGCAAAGCCCAGCTGGAAGATGCCAAGGGCCAGAAGCGCTGTCCAGGCACCGGCGCCGCCCGCGCTCAGGTCCTGCTTTATCAGGAAGGGAAGTCCCATAAAAAAGCCCGCCGCCATGCCCAGCAGCACAGAGCTCAGAGGATCCGAGTCCGGATAGGAATTGATAAGCATGACCCCCGCAAAGGTAAAGCCTGAGATCAGAGCCAGCACATTGCCCAGCATATTCCCAGCTGAAACTCCGTCGACAAAGAAAAACACCACGCCGCAGAACACGAAAAAGCAGGCAGCCACATCCATCCTGCGGGGCTTTTTCTTAAACAGCAGCCAGGTCAGCAGTATAACGAATATGGGGTTGGTAAACTGCAGGATGATGGTATTTGCTGCGGTGGTAAGCTTGTTCGCCATGGCGTACAGCGCGATGGTGGCAAAAAGGCAGCATGCGCCCACGAAAACGTGCTTATTGAAAACGATCTTATGACCGATAGCCTTCATATAGATAAGCATCACGAAAAAGGCGATGAAATTCCTGGCGCAGTTGATGGCCAGGGAATTCCATGGAATCAGCTTTATGAGCAGACCTCCCAGCGCGAAGCACAGGAAGGCAAAAAGGGTACTCAGGGTCCCCGGTATTTTTTTAAACATCAGTAGTCCTCAAATTAAAAGCGTTTGCCGGCTGAAGCCGTACAAACGCCATTATACACTATAGCAGGCTGTATCAGTGAAGGTTTTTCGCTATCTCCGCTATTTTTTCGAAGCGGTGATTCAGGCCCGATTTCTTCAGCGGTGGATCGAAGAGCTCAGCCAGCTCCGTAAGCGGCAGCTCAGGATTCTCCAGCCGAAGCTCCGCAGTCTGTCTGAGCTTAAGGGGCAGAAAATCCAGACCCCTTCTTTCCTCGATCCTGCGAATGTCTGCGATCTGCTTCTGAGCAGCAGCAATGGTCTTGTCAAGGTTGGCTATCTCGCAGTTGTTCAGGCGGTTAGCCTCGTTCTTCATCTCCCGGGTGATCTTGGTATCCTGATAGCTGAACATGCCGCTGTTGGCACCCACAAGCCCGAGAAAATCCGCTATCTGCTCGCCGTCCTTAAGATAGACCACAAAGCGGCCCTTCCGCTTGCTCAGCTTAGCCCTCAGGCCAAAGGAAGCCATCAGCTTCTGCACATCCTCTCCCATGGCCGCAGAGCTGCAGCTTATCTCCAGATGATAGCCCTTGGAGGTGGGAGCGCTTACGGACCCGGTGGCAAGAAAGGCCCCGCGAAGAGCTGCCTTCTTGCAGCAGCGCTTTCTTGTGATATCGCTGCTGATGCCGTCAGTTATGTAATTGCTTCCCTCCTTGACCGAAAGGATGCTAGTTTCACGAAGGATGGCGTCCGCATTCATATCAGGGGTTATGGAAAGCTCGTAGGACCGGCCTCTTGCCAGAGCCGATTCCTCCACGCTAAGGGAAGCCCTGGTTCCGAAATAGTCCTTGACCTGAGTCGCGAAGGCCCTGGCCACCGCGGGATTCTCTGTGCTTATCTTAACACCCATGCCGCCGATGCCAAGGGTTATGCTTCCAGCCAGCCTCAAAAACCCGGTGATCTGCGCCAGCTGGCAGCATTTCTTCCCGGGCTCCGCAAGGGTCAGTTCCTTTTTTACATCAGCACTGAATGACATGTTCTCCTGTTTCCGACGGCTGGAGAGCCGCCTTTCAATATCATATTCCACAGCTGCGGAGAGCCCGCAGCCCTGTCTTTACAGTATGCCCGGATAAGACCCGGCATTCTTGTTGTTGGGCTTGTTCCTCAGCTCCCTGTGCAGCAGTATCACGTTATAATCGCTGGCATCCAGCGCCTGGGCAAGCTTTTCCGCCACCACCACGCTTCTGTGCTGGCCGCCGGTACAGCCCACGGCGATCATCAGGTGATACTTCCCCTCGTGCATGTAAGCCGGCGCCAGATCCAGCAGCCACCTGGCCTGGGCATCCACAAACTCCATGGTCTTGGGGAAGCGCATAACATAATCCTGCACCTTCTTGTTCAGCCCCGTCAGATGCTTAAGGCTCTGCACGTAGAAGGGGTTAGGGATGAATCTGGTGTCCAGTACCCAGTCAGCCTCCTCGGGGATGCCGTTTTTAAAGCCGAAGCTCATGACGGTGAAGCTGAAAATATCCTTCTTACGCTCGGATGCTATAAATTTGCGTATGGCCGCATTAAGAGCCGCCGTCTTAAGATTTGTGGTATCTATCACTATGCTGGCCTGCTCCTTGGCAAAGCTCAGCAGTTCTCTTTCCTTTGCGATCCCGTCCTGGATCCTGCCGTCCTGCGCAAGAGGATGCATGCGGCGGGTCTCCTTATACCTGTTCAGAAGCACAGCATCGGAGGCCTCAAGGAAGATGAGACGGAGGTTCACATCCTCCATCTGGCGCAGCTCCTCCAGCACATTTCTCATGTCGCCGAAGAACTTGGCGCCTCTGGCGTCCATCACAAAGGCCAGGCGCTCCATCTCCTCTCCGCCCCTCTTGATGACATTCACGAATTCCAGCATCAGAGTTGGCGGAATATTGTCGATGCAGTAATAATCCAGATCCTCCAGGCAGCGTATGGCCTGGGTCTTTCCTGCCCCTGACATTCCTGTTACAACTACCAGTTCCATGGGATCCCTCCTCCCTGTATATGAAAACGGGTGACCCGTTCGTTATTCGCCGGTGTAATTGACGATGCGGGACAAATCAAGCCCCGCCTTCTTTGCCCTGGCAAGGGCTGCGTCCACATTCCCCACATTTTTTGCGATGTGGGCGTCGCTGCTGAGCACGAATTTCACATCGTATTCCATGGCAGTTCTTATGCCTTCCACAGTAAGCGCCGGGTGGTGGGCATTGATCTCCATCCAGGTGCCGCACTTTTCGCAGGCCTCGGCAATCCTTCCTATATCGAAGGCCGCCTTGTCTCCCGGATGGGTGAGTATCAGCAGGCTGTTGTTTTCCAGCGCCGCCAGCACCAGATCCGTGTTGAAGACCAGAGCCCGCTTTGACGAACGGCCCGTGGCGCCGTACCAGTAGCCTCCGGCGTGCACCATGGTGGCCTTAAAGGGCTTCTCGCCGAAAATGCCGTAATGGTAGCCCGCTATTATATAATCGAAGAGCTCCTGCTCCAGCGGGCTCACATCCAGGCGCCCCGAGGGATTGATGATATTTGCCTCCACGCTTAAGCGTATCTCAAGCCCCGGGTGAGCCTTTCTTGCGGCTTCGATCTCCTCTCTCAGCTGCGGGAGCTTTTTCATGTCAAGGCCATAGCCTATGTGACCCGGACCATGATCCGAGATCCCCAGCAGCTTAAGACCCGCAGCCTCAGCCGCGGCTGCGTTTTCCTCCACCGTGCTCTTCCCGTGGGGCCTTATCTTCCCATGGGAATAAACAGTATGAGTATGATAATCTGCGTTTATGCAGCTCAAATCAGTTTTCCTCTTTCTCCGGCAGCCGGATTATCTGAACCTCCGGCTCCAGCCTTACACCGAAACGGTCGAGGACCGTCTCCTGCACCACATGCATCAGCTCTATAACATCTGTGGCTGTGGCTCTGTCCTTGTTGATTATGAAGCCCGCGTGCAGGTCAGACACCTGGGCTCCTCCTATCTGAAGGCCCTTAAGGCCTGCGTCCTCTATCAGCTTGCCCGCGAAATGCCCCTCCGGGCGCTTGAAAAAGCTTCCTGCGGAAGGATACTGCAGCGGCTGCTTTTCCCTGCGCCTTTCCGCCAGATCCTTCATCTTAGCCTCTATATCTGCTCTGTCTCCCCTGGGCAGCCTTATCACCGCGGAGATTATTATCTGCGTCCGGTCATCCATAAAGCAGCTGTGCCTGTAGGACAGCTCCAGCTCCTCTGCCTTCCAGTCCCGTATGCGGCCGAATATGTCCATGGTCCTTACGGACACCAGCACATCCTTCATCTCGCCGCCGTAGGCGCCTGCGTTCATAAGGACTGCGCCGCCAAGGCTTCCCGGGATCCCCGAGGCGAATTCAAAGCCCGCCAGCCTGTTGGCCAGAGCCAGCTTTGCAATGGCAGAAAGGCTGCAGCCCGCATCAGCACCGATGTAGCCATAGCCCTGATCCTCCTCAGCCCCCGAGTCCGCCATCAGCACCAGATCCTTAAGCCCTCTGAGGCTTATGACCCAGCCATCGTAGCCCTCCTCGGCGAAAAGCATATTGCTGCCGTTGCCCATGAAGATAAAGGCCCGCGACTCTCTGTTTGCCGCCTCCACAGCCTCCTTCAGCTCCTCCAGAGTCTCCGGCTCCAGATAAATCGCCGCTCTGCCGCCGCATCTGAAGCTGGTATGCTCGCTCATGTCGCAGTTTTCAATCCTGATCATCACTGGTCCTCCTTCAGAAGCAGCTCCGGCCTCTCGCCCCTGGCCTCCCTGGCCTGCCGGCAGATCTCTATCACTGCCTCCAGCCGGTTCAGCACACTGCGTTCGACCATGGAAATAAAGGGCTCCGGGTCCCCGTCGTGAATGTATTTATATATCAGATTCGAATAATCCACCTCGTTGGCGGTGAGGCTCGGCAGCGGACAGCCATAGGACATCAGCACATACATCATCAGTATGCCGGCCATAATTATGCTGTTCTTCCCGTAGGGGTAGATCTTCAGAAGGTCCAGATGCAGCATGGCTGCGTTGTCGATGAAATAATCCGAGTGACGGCTGGCATAAGCCTTCTTAAGCATACTGTCCAGCAGATCCCTGACATCAAGAAAATGAGGCGGTACAAAGTCCCACTGATATACCACCGGATTGTTGCGTCTGTACTCCGCCTCATCCGTGCCGAACACGGAACAGTACCACCTGTGCATTATCTTCAGGTCCGGATTCGCCTGCATCTCCAGGCAGTCCACCATGTCCTTGTAGACTGCGGCATAGCCGTGAATGAAGCTGTAGGTATCCAGAGGGAGATTTTCCTGCAGTTCTCCGGAAAGTACGCTGAGGATCTGCTGCTTGTCCAGGGGTGTGCCGTTGAGGCGCAGAGCGCTGTAGAGCCAGTACCAGAGGTCGCTGTCCCTGAGCCATGCGTTCAGTTGAAGGTCGTGACCCCGCAGACGCTTGAATTCATCGAGTTTTGATATGATGATCTCCTTCATGTCCATATTTTAGCACAATTAATATCACTGAAAAAAGCACTTATACTGCGTCAAATTATAGAACAAGAGACTATATATCGAATAATATTGAGTTGTTTCAAAATATGCCGCAATTATTCCAGTCAACTACAATAAATTGCTCCAATATCAAAATAATATCGTTTATTTTTCCGCTTCGGTGCTATAATAGTCACGTTGCAATCGACGAAATTATTTCGGCAAGGCGGCCGAAATGGAGCTTATTGAATGAAATTTTCCGGCAAAATTGAAAAATGCGATTATTCTCCCATAAGAAAGTTCCACCCCTACCAGCAGGACGCGGAGCATCGTGGGAGCCATATATATCATTTTAACATCGGTCAGCCCGATATCAAGACCCCGAAGGTCTTTTTTGACACAATCAGAGACTTCAGCGGCGAGGTCCTGGGCTATGCGCCCTCCCAGGGCATACCCCAGCTCATAGACGCGGTGCAGATCTACTACGCAAGGATAGGCTGCCGCCTTATGCCCCAGGACATAGCCATCACTCAGGGGGGCTCCGAAGCCCTGCAGCTGGCTCTTTCCGTCATACTGGATGACGGAGACGAAATAATGATCCCCGAGCCCTTCTACCCCAACTACAACACCTTCATAACCATGGCGGGAGCAAGCATAGTGCCTGTGCCCACCAGCCCCGAGGAGGGCTACCGCTACGCGGTTAGGGAAAAGCTGGAGGCTGCCCTCACCCCCTCCACCAGAGCCATCATGGTAACAAACCCCGGCAATCCCACAGGGCTGATACTCAGTCCAGAGGAAAGACAGGTGCTGGCCGATTTCGTCATCGACCATGACCTCTTCCTGATAGCGGACGAGGTCTACAGAGAATTCAGCTACGAATCAGGCGAGCTCTTCAGCTTCGCATCCATGCACAGGCTGGCGGAGCACCTGATAATCATCGATTCGGTATCCAAGCGCTTTTCCGCCACCGGAGCCAGAGTAGGCGAGCTTATCTGCCGCAACCAGCAGTTCATGGCAAGGCTTATGAAGCTGCTGCAGGCCAGGCTTTCCGTGGCCACGCTGGAGCAGCTGGCAAGCGTCAGCCTCTACGAGATGGGTCCCGGCTACTTCGATGCCACGAGGGAGGAATACAGACGCCGCAGAGATGTGCTCTGCGAGGAGCTTTCAAAGATCCCGGGAGTGAGCTTTTCCAAGCCCTCCGGCGCCTTTTACATGATGGTGACCCTGCCGGTGGACGATACCGAAAAGTTCCTGGTGTGGCTACTGGCCAGCTTTAACAAGAAAGGCAGAGAGACCCTGATGTACGCCCCGGCCGCAGGCTTTTACAAGACTCCGGGCATGGGAAGGCAGGAATGCCGCCTGGCCTACGTCATAAACGAAGAAGAGATCCGAAGGGGCATACAGCTGCTGGCAAAGGCCATCGAAGAATACAACCGCCAGTAGCAGCAGGCAGCCCAATACAATAACGCATTCAATACTCCTTAATTAAACCTAACATGTGAAAAAGCAGGCCTCGGCCTGCTTTTTTACGTTCTGTAATATGTTCTGGATGAACCTGTCTATTCGTGCTCTGCAATGTACTTCTTTGCTCTTTCCACTTCATCCTTGAATATGGCTCTGAACTCAGAGTAGCGCGCGAAAAGCTCCTCCGGATGGTACTGGACCGCGAAGGTGTTGAAGCCCTCGGATTCGATGCTCTCAACGATGCCGTCCGGAGCCTTGGCACCAACCTTGAAGCCATCAGCCACCCTGTCGATGCACTGGTGATGGAAGCTGTTTACATAGTGCTTTTCAGCGCCCAGCAGCGCTGCGTATTTGCTGCCCTCCACAGGATCCACGCTGTGGGTCAGCTCGTCTCTTCTGAGCATGTCCTGGCCGTGGCAGATGGGGCTCTTGAGCTGGCTGGGGATATCCTGAGTAAGGGTGCCGCCAAAGGCGATGTTTATGAGCTGCAGGCCTCTGCAGATGCCGAGGATGGGCTTTCCGGCTTCCTTCGCCAGCCTCACCAGCTCGATCTCGAAATTATCCAGTTCAACATTAGTGTGCTTTACTGTGGGATGGGGCTCCTGACCAAAGAGCCTGGTGCTGCAGTCCACGCCGCCGGGAACCAGCAGGCCGTCCATAACAGCCATGTAGTCCTTTGCAAGCTCCACGCTGTCACCGGTGACAGGGATGAGCATAGGTACTCCGCCGGCCTCATATATAGCATTGACATAAGAAGAATTGAATACGAATCTTGATGCAAGATCGCCCTTCTTGTTCGCGGTAAAGCACATTCCGATAACAGGTTTTCTCATGAGTATATATCCTCCGTAATAAAAAATGCCTGAGTATTATTCTCAGGCAATATTATATGCTATTACTTGTCCTTTGTAAACAGAATGTAGCAGCCTACGATTATCAGAACTATGGCAAACACGGGCAGATGTCTGAAGAAACGCTGAAGTATCCACATGACGCCTATTGCCAGCAGGGCCACACCTATGGTCCCCATGGTCTTGCTTCCCGCCTTGCTGCTCTTCTCCTGCTTCGGAGCCTGGGTCTGGCTTGCAGGACCCCTGCTCTGATAGCTGTAGCTCTGGGAGGAGCCGCTTTCTGCAGCCGCGCCGGAGGATGCTGACGTGCTGTAGCTGTAGCTGCCTGTGCGCTCTGCGGAGGTCCGGGTGTAGCCGGTATCCTTTGAAGCGCCTGCGGCTTCAGCCTCAGCCCTTGCCTTTTCAGCCTCGGCCTTTATCTGGGCGGCTGCCTCCTCCACGTTTGCGGCATCACCCCTGAAGACTCTCTCAGCCTTGTCCGCTGCTTCCTTGTAGGCATTGAAGGCAGCGGAGCTTTCGGCCATAGCCTTTATATAGTCCGCGTCCTCCTCCAGATTCTTTCCTGCAGCCTCGGCAGCAGCCTTTACGGTCTGGGCGTTCACAGCTGCCTTTTCAGCGGCCTCCATGGCCTCATCCATTTCCTTCTGGGCAGCCCTTCTTATCCTTGCAGCGGATTCCGCATCGCCGGCGAACACCGGGTTCACTCTTGTATATGAAGCGGAGCCATCGTATCTTGCCTGGGGATTCTGAGCGTTGGCGTAGCCTGAAAACTCGTTTGTCACGCCATCGGGCTTCTTGGGAATGACCAGGGCCGCTATGAGATATACCAGAAGGCCGCTGCCATAGCCGAAGGTCACCAGCACGAACAGCAGTCTTACGATCAGAGAATCGACTCCGAAGTACTCCGCTATGCCTCCGCATACGCCGAAAATGGCCTTGTCTGTATTCGACCTGTAAAGTTTTCTGTCATCCATTTAATTCCCCTCCGCTCCGTAATCCTTGAAAGCGATATTCAGATCTACATCTCCTGTTATGCCGTTGACTCTTCCGGTGCTGCTGTACTGCCATACACCGAATTCGTAGGGGAAGAAGGGTCTGTTGAAGTACTGGGCGAACCACTTGTCCACCTTGGTGAGCCTTGTAAGGTCCAGCTCCTCGATGAACCAGCGGATGTTGCAGTAGAGCATGGGCGTGTGACCTGCCTCAATAATTCTGGAGCAGAAGGCCAGAGTATAGGTGGTCCTCTCCTCCGCAGTGAGATCCGAAGTCCTTGCCTTGCCGCTGGCATCCTCGATGTCCAGAACTATTGGCCAGGATACCCTATAGGGCCTTATCATATCCAGCACGTAATCCGCCTCTTCCAGGGCTTCCTCTGTGCTGATGGCCTGGGTCACGAAGTAGATGCCCACCTCTATGCCGTTCTTCAGGGCTCCCTCGATGTTCTTTTCGAAGCAGCTGTCCTGCACCAGCTTTCCGGTGCCGTAGCCCCTGTAGCCTGCTCTTATGAATACGAATTTTACACCATCAGCCGCCACCTTTTCCCAGTCGATATCGCCCTGGTACTGCGAAACGTCTATGCCCTTGATGGAGGTGGTGACCCCGTTCTCCTGGTATTCAAATTCCTTTCTTGTGGTCCCCACATTCACCAGATTATCGAAATCGTAATCGGATCTGGGCATGTCATCGTCAATGTAGACGTAGGTGTAATTCCCCAGTCTGTCCTTGAAGATTATCCTGTCACTGAAAAATCGCTGGACGAATTCCCAGATGGCTGAACTGGACTGGGCGTACTCAAGCAGCTTGCTCACAGGCACGGTGACAGTCTCCTCAACGGCCTCGGGAGTGGTATTTACCTCCTCCTGCTGGGTGTCAGGCTTGATGCCCTCCTGGCCGGTCTCCTGAGGCTGATCGCCGGTCTTAAGACCGCAGCCTGTCAGCAGCGTCCCTGTTATCAATAATAGTGCTAGTGCTAAAGCCAGAAGCTTTTTCATTGGCATTATCCTTCCTCTTGAGATGCAGATACAAAATACCCCATGTCCGTTAAAGACGGTTGTGTGTTTCGTGAAGAATCCATGAAAACTAAAAATGTATGAGCTTTGTGAACTCTCTTGTCCTGGCGGTGACGTCCTCCGCACCGAATACGGCGGAGCCTGCCACCAGTATGTCTGCGCCATTGGCTATGAGGCTCATGGCATTGTCCAGATTGACGCCGCCGTCCACCTCGATGGCGAAATTAAGGCCGCTCTCCTCCCTCATTTCAGAGAGCTGGGCTATCTTTTCCATGGCCACGGGTATGAACTTCTGACCGCCGAAGCCCGGATTCACGGACATGATGAGAACCAGATCCAGGTCATCCAGTATGTAGTCCAGGGCGCCCAGCGGTGTGGCAGGATTCAGAGCCACGCCGGCCTTGATGCCGAAGCTGTGGATGAGCTGCACCGTCCTGTGAAGATGCACACAGGCCTCCTGGTGCACCACTATGAATTCGGTCTGGGGAGTTACAAAATCAGGTATCCTCTCGTCGGGACGCTCTATCATAAGATGCACGTCCAGGGGCAGGGAGGTCTTACCCACCAGGCTTTTGACTATGGGGGCTCCGAAGGTTATATTCGGTACAAAGTGGCCGTCCATTACATCGCAGTGGACCAGATCGGCCCCTCCTGCTTCGATCTTGGCAACTGAATCCGCCAGCGCGGAAAAATCCGCGGACAATATTGATGGTGCGAGTCTTGGCATCTGCTGTTCCCCCTTATGCTTTATCGATTTCCAGGCTGACATATATCCCTCTCAGTATTTTCTGCTGTCCTTTATCTCCTGCATCATTGCCTTGTAGCTTTCATAGCGGCTGCGGCTGATGCGTCCGTCCCTTACCGCCGCCCGAACCGCGCAGTCCGGCTCCTTAAGGTGACGGCAGTTGTTATAATAGCATTTTCCGATCAGGGCTCTCATCTCGGGGAAAAGCCCTGCCAGTTCATCCTCCTCTATGCCCAGAGCCTCAAAGGATGTGAAGCCCGGGGTGTCGAAGATCAGAAAGCCGTCCCCCTCGAAAAGCTCCGTGTGACGGGTGGTATTCTTTCCCCTGAGGTTTTTGCGGCTGATATCCCCTACCTCGGTGATATTTCTTCCGAGGAGCAGGTTTATAAGGGAGGATTTGCCCACCCCGGACGGCCCTGCAAAGGCTATCTGCCTGCCGTTTATGGCCTTTTTCAGCTCCTCCAGGCCTGCTTCCTCCGGCCTGCCTGCCTCCATTGCAGCGGCGCTGACAAACACCATGGGATAGAGGCCTTCGTAGGTCCTCTTAAGGCCATCCAGGTCCGCAGCCTCCGCCAGATCCGTCTTGTTGACGCATATGAGCAGCTCCGTGTGGGACTGCTCCGCGGCGGCGGCAAAGCTGTCTATGGTCCTGTAGCTGGGAAGGGGATCCTTTGCGGCTATCACAAGCACCATGAGCTCCACATTGGCAGCGGGAGGCCTGTCGAAGCTGTTCAGCCTTGGCAGTATCTCCTCAACCACCCCCACAGGGTAACTGCCGCCTCCTTCAAGGTCAGAGCCTGTGTACTCCGGCAGCTCCTCCAGCAGGACCCTGTCCCCCGCAAGAGGGGTTATGCCCTGTTTTCTGAAGGCTCCTCTGGCTTTGCATTCGAAGACCCTTTCTCCGCTCTTCACATAATAGAAGCCGCCAACTCCTCTGAGTATAACGCCCTCCATTAGAGGACTTCTCCGGTCTCAAAGTTTACGGAGTACTGATACATGACCACATTTCCAAAGCGCACCACGACTCTGCCGTTGGGGCCCCTTCCGGAAACGCTGAGTATCTTGCTTCCCTCGGACTTGTGAACGTTTTCAATGAGAGTCCTGGGGTCTCCGATGCCGTCGTTTACATTCACCTTCAGCTCGAATTCATCCTCTGTGGCCTTGCTCAGGTCCACAGGGATGGCCACGGATTTCAGCTCGTACCTGCTGTCAACTCCGTCGTCGGGCTTGGTCTCGCCGCCCTGACTGTCCTGGCCGCCCTGAGACCCCTGACCATCATCAGGCTTGGTCTCGCCGCCCTGAACAGGGTCTGTGACGGCAGGCTCGGTGGGAGTCTCCTCCACAGGAGGCTTCTCGGGCTCAGGCTCCTTGCCCATGCTTATGACTATATCCACGGACTGACCCTCGCTCAGAACAGTATCCTTGTCGGGATTCTGATCGCAGATCCGTCCCTCTTTTATCGTATCGCTGTAGTCCTGGCTCACCACGCCAAGGGAAAGGCCCAGCTCCTCCAGAAGGGTCTTGGCTTCAGCCTCGGTCATGTTGGACAGGTCCACCTTGATTTCCTTGCCCTTGCTGACAACCAGGTCCACGGAGGTCCCGTCGGACATGCTGGAGCCTGCGGCGGGGTTCTGGCTGATGACCCAGTTGGTCTCTATATCCTCGTTGGGCACATATTTGACCTCGCCGATCTTAAAGCCCATGCTTTCCAGCTTGTATCTGGCGTTGGCATAGCTTTCGTTCACCACGCTGGGCACGGCCTTTACGGCCTCTCCGGCATTCACCGTGACCTTTACGCTCTGGCCCTCCTTGACCGTGGTGCCTTCCGAGGGTGACTGGGTGGTTATCTGGTTCGGAGCAAAATCCGCGCTCCTTACGGTGTTCTGCTTGGTTATCTTAAGGCCTATCTGAGCCAGCTGCCTTTCAGCCTCATCGTAGTCAAGGCCCACAACCTTGGGAACGGTCACGTTTTCAGGCGGCTTTACGGTCTCGCTCACGTTTTTAATCATCCTTGCCACCAGGCTGCTGACCGGGAAGGCAAGCAGCAGAGCAAGCAGAATGGCTATGGCTATCTGTATCAGAAGCTTTTTCTTAGCGTCCTTGTCGTCGCCCTTCTTTTCCTCTCCGTCGGCTTCGCTGCCCTGAGCCTCTTCGCCGTCCTTCTGCCTGTCGCCGTCGTGAGCCTTGATCACAGAGGCTGCAGCCTCGCCCTCTTCGGCCTTAGAGCCCACGATCCTGGAGAACTTGATGAAGTTCAGCGCGGTGATCATCTCGTCCGCGTTCTTGTAGCGGTTCACCTGAAGCTTGTCCGTGGCCTTGAGGATGATCTCCTCCAGATCCGCCGGCACGTTGGGATTGATCTCCGAGGGAGGTACCATCTCCTCGTTCATGTGCTTTACAGCCACCTCAACGGCGGTCTCCCCATCGTAGGGGACCTTGCCGGTGACCATCTCGTAGAGCACTATGCCAAGGGAATATATGTCCGAGCGCTCATCCACATAGCCGCCTCTGGCCTGCTCAGGGGAGAAATAGTGCACGGAGCCCATAACAGCGCTCTGCTGCTCTCCCACAAAGGTGTCCTGGGACACCTGCTTGGCTATGCCAAAGTCCGTGATCTTCGCAGTCCCGTCCTTTGTGATCATAATGTTGTGGGGCTTCACATCCCTATGGATGAGCTGGTGCTTGTGGGCTGTGGAAAGGGCCGATGCCACTTCCTTCGCGATCTTTACAGCCCTTCTCGGCTCCAGAGCGCCCTCCCTTGCGATGATCGTAGAAAGAGGCTCGCCCTCGATCAGCTCCATTACGATGTAATAGATGTTCCCCTGCTTTCCTACATCGTAGATGTTGACGATGTTGGGATGCACGATGCTGGCAGCCAGCTGGGATTCATTTTTGAAGCTTTCGATGAAGAGACTGTCCTTGGTGTACTCCGGACGAAGTATCTTGATAGCCACCAGACGGTTGAGCAGCCTGTCCCTGGACTTGAAGACCACGGCCATTCCGCCCTCACCTATCTTTTCCAGCAGCTCATATCTTCCTGCTAATATCCTGTTTGCCATAACTGCCTCCTAGGAGATCCTGACACAAACGACTGAAATATTGTCTTTTCCGCCGTTTTTATTGGCTTCATCGACCAGCTGTTTGGTCAGGCGATGCATCGTTTTATATCGGCTGCAGAGCTGGGCTATCCGGTCCTCCTCCACCTCGGAGTAGAGACCGTCGCTGCACAGCACCACTGTATCAGCCGGGTAAAGCCTGAAGGAGAAAAAGTCCGGCTGCGCCGTTTCCTCTCCGCCAAGGGCTCTTGTAATCTGGTTTCTGTCGGGACTGGTCTTCGCATCCTCCTCGCTGAGGACCCCTGAGCGGACCAGCTCCATCACCACGCTGTGGTCCTGGCTGATCTGCCGCATTATGCCGTCCCTTACCAGGTAGCAGCGGCTGTCCCCTATATTGACCACGAAGGCGGTGTCCTCCCTGATATACAGAAGCACGCAGGTGGTCGCCATGCCGTAGCGCCTGCCGGGCTTTTGAGCCTCGGTGTAGATGCGGCTGTTGGCAAGGACCATGCACTCCTCGAAATAGGCCTTCAGAGCCTTGTCTCCCTTCACATCCTCCGGAGGATTGCTCATGGCATAGTCTGCGATGGTCTCCACAGCCATGCGGCTGGCCACCTCGCCGGAGTTATGGCCTCCGACGCCGTCGGCGACTATGTAGAGCTGATGTTTTGGGACAACAAAGACCGAATCCTCGTTGCTCCTTCTGAGCATGCCTCTGTCTGTTTTAAAACCTACACTTATCATTCTCTGATCCTTTTAACCGATCCTTTTTATCAATGCCATGTAGAATCCGTCGGGGCCGTCCTTTTCGGTGAAGAGCTGCTTCTCGCAGACCAGCTCGAAGCCCCTTCGGCCTTCGAGGAAGCGCCTTACGTTTTCACAGTTTTCCGCCGGATTCACAGTGCATGTGGAGTAAAGCAGCTGCCCGCCCTTTTTCAGGCAGCCTGCCGCGTTTTCAAGTATTTTCTGCTGAAGGCCCGGGAGCTGCTCCAGTCCTTCGGGCTCCTCCTTCAGCTTTATCTCGGGCTTTTGCCTTAATGTGCCAAGGCCCGAGCAGGGCACATCCGCCAGGACTCTGTCAGCGCTTTCCGAAAGCTCCGGCCTGAACACCGAGGCATCCCCCGCCTCCGCCCTTATGATCCCTATGTCAAGCCTTCTAGCCTGAGCCTCTATCAGCCTGACCCGCTCCGGATAGATATCGAAGGCCAGCACCTGACCCTCACCGCCCATGGCCTCTGCCATGGCGCAGGATTTGCCGCCGGGAGCGGCGCAAAGGTCTATCACCCTCTGACCGGGCTTTGGATCCAGCAGGCTCACCGCCAGCTGGGAGGCTTCTCCCTGAACGGAAAAATTCCCTTTGCGGAAGAGCTCCGTATCCAGCAGACCGCTGCCCTTAGCCTTAAGGCCCGCCGGGACATCCTCCAGAGGGGAGGTCTCAAAGCCTATGGCACTAAGCCTTTCCGCCAGTTCCTCCCTGCTGTTTTTTAACACGTTCGCCCTTATGACCAGGGGCGCGGGAGTGACGGAGGCACCGAGCAGGGCTTCCGCCTGCTCTCTGCCGTAGGATGACAGCCACAGCTCTGCTATCCAGGGCCTGACCGAATATTCCACGCTTAGCCGCCTTATGAGCCTGTCATGATATTTTGCCGCAGCCCTGGACTTGGCGCTTTCCGCAGCAGCTTTGCCGGAGGGTACATTTTCTGCGGCTTCCGGGCTTTCCAAAAGAGTGGGCAGCCGAAGCTTTTTGCCGTCCCTTATGTAGCTCCTGAGGACTCCGTTAACGAGCCCCTTCTGGGAGGCTGCAAATCTTGCCGCAAGCTCAGTGCTGCTGTCCGCAGCCGCGTAGTCCGGTACGCTGTCCATAAAGAGAAGCTGATAAAAGCCCAGACGCAGTATTATTCTTGCTGCTATAGATATAGACGGTTTTTTCAGGTAATAGTCAATATTGAAGTCCAAAAGCAGCTGGTTTCTCAGGGCCCCGTATACAAGTTCACGCACAAAAGCCGGAGCGTCTGCACTCTCCTTCGAAAAAAGCTTTGAGATGGCCATGTTGGACCAGCTTCCGTTTTCAGTTTCCTTCAGGGCCAGATAGGCCAGCTTCCTGTCCTTGTCCATATAGCTCCAAATTATATTTTAACAGAGCACGGTGCCAATTTCAATTTTATTGCCTAAAAGAAAGGCCGAAACATCCATGGCTTTCTTGCCCGGAAGCTGAATATTGGTAAAGACTGCTGCCTCACCCTCTCCGCAGGCTATCACAAGGCCCTTTTTGTCCGCCTTAAGCACGGTTCCGGGGGCTGGTGAGGCTGCGTTCTGAAGCTTCGCGGCGTTTTCCAGAAGACCGGGAAGCTCCTGCTCCTCTGAAGGAGTAAGCAGCCGTGCCTTGTGGACCTTCATCACCCTGTCTCCCAGGCTGCAGTATGCGGAGGGCCAGCTGTTCATGGCCTTGACCCTGCAGTATACGGCTCTGGCAGGCTCGCTGAAATCTATTTTTCCGTCTTCCTTTTCTATTCTGGGGGCCCAGCTTGCCCTGCTGTCATCCTGAGGGATGCGCTCAGCCCTTCCGGCCTCTATCAGCGGAAGCTGCTCCATAAGAAGCTCTGCTCCCAGCTGAGCCAGTTCAAGAAACAGCTCATCGGAGGTCTTGTCATCCGCCGGGGTGGATGCCTTGGCTATCATATCACCCGCATCCAGGGCCTCCTCCATATACATGAGGGTGACTCCCAGCTCCTCCTTGCCCTCCAGGATGGCCCTCTGTATAGGAGCCGCGCCTCTGTATTCGGGGAGCAGGGAGCCGTGGATATTGATGCAGCCAAGCCTTGGTATGTCCAGTATGGCCTTGGGAAGCAGCATGCCGTAAGCAGCCACCACTATAAGGTCCGGCGCCAGTGTCCTCAGCTTTTCCTCAATAGACTTATCGCCCTTGAGCCTTTCAGGCGTCTCCACCTCAAGACCAAGCTCCAGAGCCCTGGCCTTGACCGGACAGGCCTGCAGCTTTTTGCCTCTGTCCCTTGGCATGTCAGGCTTTGCCAGGACCAGAGGTATCTCGTGTCCTGCCGCAGCAAGAGCATCCAGGGCAGGGACTGCAAACTCCGGGGTGCCCATGTAAACTATCTTCATTACTCTGCCTTTTCCTCTGCGGCGGCTTCCTCCGCCTCATCCTCCAGATCCTCGTACTCGTCGTCCTCGGTGCTGCGCATCTCTTCGGCTTTGGAGTCGTAGAGTATGCCGTCCAGATGGTCCAGCTCATGGCAGAAGGCTCTGGCCAGAAGCTCAGTACCCTCGTAGGTAACGGGCTGACCATTGCGGTCAAGAGCCTCCACCTTTACCCATGCAGGTCTGTGGACTCTGCCGGCCATGCCGGGAACCGAAAGGCAGGCCTCCTCCTCGAACTGGTCACCGTCCTGCTCAACTATCCTCGGATTCACCAGCTCGTAAAGCTGATCGCCCAGCTCTATCACCACCAGCCTTCTGAGAACGCCTATCTGCGGCGCCGCAAGGCCTATGCCCTGAGCATGCCTCATGGTCTCGGTCATGTCGTCGATTATCTCCCTGACATGATCGTTCACGTCCTTGACTTCCTTAGCGATCTTCCCGAGAACGGGATCTCCTTCGATTACTATATTTCTCAGTGCCATTCTTTCTCCTCACATGAATGAATATGGATTGATATCTATGCTTATGAGCTCGGGTGCTCCCTCTCCCTTTATGAATTCCTTTTTAAGCTCGCCTATCTTCTCTGCCGCAGCCTGCCTCAGTCCGGCGGGAGCCTTCACCAGTATCTGAAAGCGGTACATGCCGCCCAGCTTAAGCCTGGTGGTTGCCGCAGGTCCCAGGACCGCACAGCTTCCTCCGAAGGAGCTCCTGAGCTGCTCTGCCCACCTGAGAGCCGCGGCCTCAGCCTTTTCAGCGTCCGGGTCCGCGGATATTATCTGGAAGATGTAGCTGAAGGGAGGATAGGACACTGCCCTTCTTATCTCCAGCTCGTGACCGTAAAACTCCAGGTAGTCGTGCCTTGAAGCCGCTCTTATGACGGCATTTTCCGGGTCGTAGGTCTGGATTATCACCAGCCCCTGCTCGCTGCCCCTGCCGCTTCTTCCTGCAGCCTGGGTCATCAGCTGAAAGCTTCGCTCCCCGCTTCTGAAGTCCGGTATGTTCAGACTTGTATCCGCGCTGATGACGCCCACAAGCCCCACATTATCGAAATCCAGGCCCTTGGCCACCAGCTGGGTGCCTATGAGTATGTCGGTCTTTTTCTTTTCAAAGCGCCTGAGTATGGCCTCCAGAGCGCCTTTTTTGCTGACCGTATCCAGGTCCACGCGCTCTGTCCGGGCTTCAGGGAAAAGCTCCTTAGCCTTCTCTTCCACCTGCTGGGTGCCGACCCCATACATGCCTATGATCTTGCTCCCGCAGTCCGGGCAGACCTTGGGCAGAGGAACGCTCCTTCCGCAGTAGTGGCACACGCAGCGCCCTATGTCCTTGTGGTAGGGCATTGCTATGCCGCACTCGGGACAGGTCACCACATATCCGCATTCCCTGCAGGAAACGTGATTGGAATAGCCCCGGCGGTTCAGAAAGAGTATCACCTGCTTCTTTTCCTTAAGGCAGCGGTCCATCTCCTCCACCAGTGCCTTGGAGAAGGGACTGCGGTTTCCTGCCTTCACCTCCAGAGTCATGTCCGCTATCTCCACCCTTGGGAGAGGGTTTTCGTTATATCTTGCGGGCAGCTCTATGCGCCTGAATATGCCCTGGGAGGACCTGTAGTAGTCCTGCACCGAAGGCGTTGCGCTTCCGAGTATCAGCACCGCCTTCTGGGTCTGGGCCCTTCTTACCGCCAGTTCTATTGCATCGTACTTGGGGCTCTTATCGCTCTTGTAGCTGGTCTCGTGCTCCTCGTCGATGACGATAAGGCCTATATCCCTTAAAGGGGCGAAGATGGCTGACCTTGCGCCTATCACCAGTCCCGCCTCCCCCGTCATTATCCTTTTGTATTCAGCGTCCTTCTGGGCCGGGGTGAGCCTGCTGTGGAGCACCGCTATGATATCCTTGCCGAAGCGATCCACAAAGCGCTGCACGGTCTGGGGCGTAAGGGATATCTCAGGCACCAGGACTATGCCCTGCCTGCCCTCTTTAAGAGTCTTCTCCATGGCCTGAAGATAGACCTCGGTCTTGCCAGAGCCTGTGACGCCGTGGAGCAGGAAGATGCTGTGCTCTCCGCTTTCTACGGCCGCGCCGATCTCTGCCGCAGCCTTTCTCTGGGCCTCCGTCAGCTCCTTGGCTTCCTCCGGCCTCTGCTCTATGTCCTCGAAGGGGTCGCGGCTTCTGCCGTTCCTTGAATTGAAGCTTGGAAGAAAGCAGTTGACCGCCTCTATATATCTGCACAGATAGCGCCTGTGCATCCACAGGGCGGTGGACATGGCCTCCTCGCTCAGGGAAAAATCCTTGTCAAGTTCAGCTATCTTTTTTATCTTACCTGCAGGAATGCCCTCCGGGGGCTCCTCCAGCACCTGGGCCACATAGGCGTCGATAAGCCTTTTGCGGGTGCCGAAGCTCACCTTGACCCTGCTTCCCACGGCTGCCCCTTCGATATCGCAGGCGTAGGTGTAGAGCTCGTCAGTGGAGTTGGTGTTGCTGTCCACGATCACATTCAGATATTTCATCATGGACGGCCCTCCTTTGCTCTGCGCCTTTCCTCAGCCTCCAGCTTAGAAAAAATGCAGCCGCAGTAATCCTGCCTGTAAAGGCTATACTCCTTCGAAAGAAGGATCGAGCGGTGGTATCCGTCCTTTTTCTTGTAATTCCCCGCAAGAAACTCAATTCCATACTCCTTTTCCAGAGCGCTGCCCAGCTGGCAGATAACATCGTAGTTTTTATAGGGGCTGACAGACATGGTGGTATCAAAGCAGTCAAAGCCCTGCTCTGCGGCCATGCGTGCCGTCTCCCTGAGGCGCAGCTCAAAGCATTTTCTGCACCTTTCGCCCCCCTCAGGCTCCTTTTCCAGCCCCTTTGCGGCCTCAAAAAACTCCCCCGGGTCAAAGCGGCCTTCTATCAGCTCCACATGGGGCCTTCCCGCAGCCTCGCTCTCGGAAAGAAAGCGCTTCTGCTCCGAAAGCCGGTGCTCATACTCCTCAGGCTCCGTGATGTTCGGATTGAAATAGAGTATGGTAACATCAAACTCCTCCAGCCGCTCCAGCACCGCCGTGGAGCAGGGTCCGCAGCAGGAATGGAGCAGCAGCTTCCTTTTAGGAGCCACAGCTTCGCCGTATTCAATTGTTTCAATAGTATTTTCAGCCATTGAACAACAAACCCTTTTAGTGCTATTATATTAATTGATCGCAGTACAAAACTGCCCTTAAGGCCGTATATGCAAGTATACCACAAAGACTGCGATTTTAGAATGATATGTACGCAACTGTAATGATATCTTAAGGAAAAAACATGTATTACTACTCAGACACAGTCAATTATCTGCTGATAGCAGCAGCCGTGATCCCTGCCCTGTACCTGCTCTGGTTCATCTATAAGCACGACAGTCTGGAGAGGGAGCCCCTGCACATGCTGATAACCCTTGTGGTCTTCGGCGTAATCTCCACGGAGATAGCTCTGGTGCTGGAAAGGGCCGGCTTTTTCGTCCTCGACGCAGTCCTGCCAGAGGACAGCCTCGCCTATCTTTTCATCAGCAATTTCCTTATAGTCGGAGTGGCTGAGGAGCTGGCAAAATACGTGCTCCTTAAGACGAGGACCTGGAAGAGCCCCCACTTCAACTGCAGCTTCGACGGCGTTGTCTATGCCACCTTCGTTTCCCTGGGCTTTGCCCTCTGGGAGAACATCAGCTACGTCCTGATGTACGGCTTTGAGACCGCTGTATTAAGAGCCCTTACCGCGGTGCCCGGCCACACCTGCTTTGGCATCTTCATGGGCTGCTGGTACGGCGCCGCCAAGCGCTGGGCGAATGCAGGCGAGCCCGCCAAGGCGGCACAGTACCGCAGGCTTTCCGTGATTATACCCTTGATACTCCACGGCTCCTACGATTTTCTGGCCAGCATAGACGGCAGCTTCCTGGGCCTCAGTTTCTACCCCTTCGTGATCGTCATGTTCCTGATCTCCTATCTGATGGTAAAGCGCCTGTCCCTGAACGACAAATTCATAAGCAACAGCTTCCACACCTTCAGCGACGGCTTCGGGGAGGGTGACCAGGACGGAAACAGCCCCATGTAGCACAAAAGCATACAAAAACCGCTTCCCTTAAGGAAGCGGTTTTTTGGTGCCCAGACCCGGAATCGAACCAGGCACACGTAGATTTTCAGTCTACTGCTCTACCTACTGAGCTATCTGGGCATACTATGTTAAATTGGTGGGCCCTCCGGGACTTGAACCCAGAACCTGCCGGTTATGAGCCGGATGCTCTGACCGATTGAGCTAAGGGCCCGGAGTAGATCAATGGTCGGGGTGCAAGGATTTG
>JAEEPD010000005.1 GCA_016284575.1 Bacillota bacterium
CAAGCATGATAGGCGACGATTCACTTTCAGTGCCTTATGCCTGGCTTGCCATGACCGCCTTCAGCCTGCAGCTCTATTTAGATTTCTGGGGTTATTCCCTTATGGCCATCGGTCTTGGACGCATGATAGGCTTTGAACTGCCCACAAACTTCGACAGTCCATACTGCTCCATCAGCGTGTCCGAGTTCTGGAGGCGCTGGCACATCACCCTGGGCAGCTGGTTCAGGGAATATGTGTACATCCCGCTGGGCGGTAACCGCAGGGGGAAGGGCAGGACCTATTTCAATCTGTTCGTGGTCTGGCTTCTGACAGGCATCTGGCACGGCGCCAACTGGAACTTCCTGCTCTGGGGCCTGCTGCTGTACTGCTTCATTGCCATCGAGAGGCTGTGGCTGGGTGAAAAGCTGGAAAAATGCAGACCGCTGGGTCATATCTACTGCCTGCTGGCCATAGGCGTCACCTGGATGTTCTTCGCCATCGAAGACATTCCCCAGTGCTTCAGCCTGCTGGGCCGGCTCATAGGCATAGGAGGGGAAAACATAAGGGCAGGAGACTGGCTCACGGCTCTTAAGAGCAGCTGGTGGATATTCGGGCTTGGTATTTTTGCCTCCACGGATATTCCTAAAAAGCTCTATATGCGCTTTAAGGAGAGTTGGGCCGTGTATCCTGTGCTGGCCGTCATGCTCGGCGCATCAATCTATTGTCTTTACAGAGGTCTTAACGACCCGTTCCTGTATTTCAGGTTTTAAGAGGGGATTTGTCCGGAAGACTTAGCTCCGGGCTTGGAAACGATGAAGAAAAAACTGATCAGTGCTGCCTGCCTTTTAATGGCGCTGATGCTCCTTGCGGGCTGCAGCTTTGACAATTACATAGTTCCGGGGACGGACCGGAGGGCGCCGAAGAAAAACGGCGGAGACGTGCTTGAGGCCAGCGCCGGTGAGGATGTCATCCTTCCCCCTGTGGAGTATGACGACAGCCTGGGAGAGTTGGTGACTGATCCGAAAAAGGATGCTGAAGGCGGCGATGCAAAGGCTTCGGATCCTGCGGCACCAGGCCCTGAAGGCTCAGCCGGACAGACGGATAAGGACAGCCAGACTGCAAAAGCCGGCGAGGACAGTTCGAAGGTCCAGGAGGGCCAGAGCTCTGCTCCTTCGGATGGATCTCAAGCCGAGACGGGTGAAAACAATGGCCTTCTCATACCCGACGAGGATGAGACTGTTTCCATGAATCCTAACCTGAGCGTGGTCCACGCTGCGCCGGAGGAATTCGACAAGACCAGCGTCAAGAGCTTTGTGACTGGCGGGGACGACTGGTTCAAGGATGCCTTGTTTATAGGGGATTCCCGCTTTGTGGGCCTCAATTACTATGGCAATATAGAAGGGGCCTACTGGTTCGTGGGTACTGGCATGAGCGTATTCAACATGCACAACGCTCCTGTGGAGGTGGAGGGCATAGGCTCCATCAGCTTCGCGGATCTTATGTCCCTCAACCAGTTCAGCAAGATATATATCAATCTGGGCATCAACGAATGCGGCTACGGCACCAGTGCCATCAAGGAAGAATTCGGTAAGCTACTGGATGTCATAAAGCGCTTCCAGCCCAATGCGCCCATCTTCCTGCAGGCCAATATTCATCTGGCTGCTGCCAGGTCCGATACAGACAGCGTATACAACAACAAAAAGCTGAACGCTATAAATGATGCCATAGCCTCCTATGCAGATAACATACAGGTATTTTATGTTAATGTAAATGAAATATTCGATGATGAACGGGGCTATCTTAAGAAGGAATATACTGCAGACAGCACCCACATCTTCGCAAAGTACTATCCCAGGTGGACCCAGTTTTTAAAGGAGCACGCAATACAATGAGCGAAAAACACGCCGTTACATACGAACTTCTGAAGACCGACAGCAGGACAAAGGCGCGCCGGGGCGTGCTTCATACCCCCCACGGCGACATTCAGACGCCTGTTTTCATGCCTGTGGGCACTCAGGCCACTGTTAAGGCCATGAAGCCCGAGGCTGTGGCAGGGCTCGGACACGAGGGCGCCCATATAATCCTCAGCAATACCTATCACCTGTACCTCAGGCCGGGTCACCAGCTCATAAAGGATATGGGAGGCCTTCACAAATTCATGAACTGGCACGGCGCCATCCTCACGGATTCCGGCGGCTTCCAGGTATTTTCCCTGGGAAAGATGCGGAAGATCTCCGAGGAGGGCGTAAAGTTCAGCTCCTACATAGACGGTTCGAAGCACTTTTTTACGCCGGAGCTGAGCATAGAGGTACAGAATGCCCTGGGCTCCGACATTATAATGGCCTTTGACGAATGCGCTCCCTGGCCTGCGGACCGCCGCTATGTGCAGGATTCCCTGAACCTTACAACCAGGTGGCTAAAGCGCTGCAAGGCTGCCCACAAGGACATCGAAAGGCAGAGCCTTTTCGGAATCATGCAGGGCGGAACCTACAAGGACCTGAGGCGGGAGAGCGCCAGGCAGATCGTGGATCTGGATCTTCCAGGCTATGCCATTGGAGGCCTTTCCGTGGGCGAGCCTGCGGAGCTGATGTACGAGGTCCTGGACGACTGCGTTGATGAGCTTCCCAAGGACAAGGCAAGATATCTGATGGGCGTAGGCACTCCGGACTATCTGTTCGAGGGCGTTGAGAGAGGCATCGACATGTTCGACTGCGTGCTTCCCACAAGGGAGGCAAGGCACGGCCGCGCCATGACCAGTCACGGTAAGGTCAACATAAAAAATGCCAGATATGAAAGGGACGAAAGCCCGCTGGATCCCGAGTGCGACTGCTATGTCTGCAGGAATTACAGCAAAGCATATCTGAGGCACCTTTTCAAGTCCGAGGAGATACTGAGCTCCATGCTGCTTTCAGAACATAATCTGCACTTCCTGGTGAAGACCATGGAGGATATCAGAAAATCCATCGAAGAGGACCGCTTCCCCGAGTATAAGAGGATATTCTATGACAAATTCGGACAGTTTTGATCTTCCCATCTGCCCCCAGGCAGAAAAATGCGGCGGCTGCAGCTATCAGGGCGTTCCATATGAAGAGCAGTGTGCGGAAAAAGAGAGGCAGGTGAGGTCCCTCCTTAAGGGGGCGGGCTTTGATCCTGCTCTTCTTGAAGAATTCGTTCCCTGTGGCAGCCGCTATCACTACAGAAACAAGATGGAATTCACCTTTGGGGACGAACATAAGGACGGTCCCATGGAGCTTGGCATGCACAAAAAAGGCAGCTTCATGTCCATCGTGGACGCCGGCTGCTGCCAGATAGTGCCCATGGACTTCACAAGGGTGCAGGCGTTGGTCAAGGCCTTCTGCCTTGAAAGGGGCTATTCCATATATCACAAGAAATTTCATACTGGGCTTCTTCGGAGCATAACTTTAAGGCAGGGCATGCGCACCGGGGAGCTTCTTATAAACATTATCACCGCTTCGGATTCTGAGAGCGAGAGCTTCGATGAAGCTGCTTTTGTGAAGCTGCTGCTGGATGCGGAGAAGGAAGGGCAGTTTGATGCGCGTATCGTTGGCATACTTCGGACCGTCAACGATGATCCCGCCGATGCAGTCAATATCGGTGAGCTGCGAGTTCTTTACGGCCAGCCCTTCTACATGGAGCAGATCATGGGGCTTCAGTTCAAGGTTGGTGCCTTCAGCTTCTTCCAGACCAATGTGGATGCGGCTGAAAGGCTCTACATGGATGCCCTGAGCCTCATCCCGGGCATCGAAGGCAAGACCGTATACGATCTTTACTGCGGCACAGGGACCATAAGCCAGGCCATGGCGTTGAAGGCCAAGAAGGTTATCGGGGTTGAGATAGTGGAGGAGGCAGTGGTCTCAGCCAAGGCTAACGCTGCTCTGAACGGCCTGGAAAACTGTGAATTCATAGCAGACGATGTTCAGAAAGCGCTCTCCGGTATCCACGAAAAGCCGGATGTTATCGTTGTAGACCCTCCGCGCAGCGGCATCACACCAAAGGCCATGCGCCAGATCCTCGGGTACAACGTGGACCAGATCCTTTACATCTCCTGCAATCCCAGGACCCTCATGGAAAATCTCAGAGCCGCGTACCTTGCCGGCTACAAAGTGCAGAGAATGAAAGCCTACGACAACTTCCCCTTCACAAGTCATGTGGAGACAGTCGTATTGATGACGAGAATAAAGCTGGAAAACGTGATGAACGGAGGTTCGGTATGAATTTGCTTGAGGAATACTACAACAGCAGAGATGAAGATAAACGGCTTTTATCGCAACATGGGCAGGTTGAATATCTGACTACGATGAAATACATCCATGAATGCATTTCCCATTTTGCCTCCCCAAGCATTCTAGAAGTCGGCGCAGGCACCGGCAGGTACAGTGTGGCACTTGCAAAGGAAGGATACTCTGTGACGGCAGTTGAATTGGTGCAGCACAATCTGGATGTATTAAGGTCAAAATTGGATGGCACCGAACCGATTACTGCGGTTCAAGGCGATGCGCTGGATCTTTCGTCATTCCGTGATCAATCGTATGATTTGACAATGTTGTTAGGTCCCATGTACCACCTTTACACATTAGAAGATAAGATTCAGGCGATGGCTGAAGCGGTACGTGTTACAAAGCCGGGTGGATATATTCTGG
>JAEEPD010000042.1 GCA_016284575.1 Bacillota bacterium
TCTGTCCGAGATCGAACGTTGTAGAGTATCTCTACAGGTACAGCATGCAGTAAGGACCGGGTGCCGGATATCTTTCTGTCTATAACAGAATGGTTCCGTAAAGATAAGAAAAAGTAATCAAAAAAGGCCCCTGATGCAAGAAAAATGCTTGCATTGGGGGCTTATTTATGCTAAACTCTTTAAGCTATTCAAGCAAGGAGGTTCTAAAAGTGAAAACAGTTGTTATGATCTTACTTGCTCTGGCTTCTTTAGCGCTCATCGCCAGCATACTTTTCCAGTCAGGAAGCACTGCAGGTCTTTCCGGATCCATCGCAGGCGGCGCAGAGCAGCTTTTCGGAAAGAAAAAGAGCAAAGGTTATGATGCTATCCTGGAAAAGGTAACTGTTGTTGCTGCAATTATTTTCATTATTACAGCAATCGCACTTACAATGATGGGCTAGTACGCATCAGATAATCTTAGGCAAAATATATGGAGGCTCTGCTTCATCGAAGCAGTGTCTCTTAATGTTTTATAAACTTTATCGCAATTCATAATTTATTATCACTTAAGGGAGGGTAATCGAAATGAATTCACTCGTTTTCGTTGCTCCTGTTGTTGGTATCGTTGCACTGGTCGTTGCTTATGTCCTTTCCAGCTGGATCGGCAAGCAGCCCACAGGCAATACCCGCATGACTGAGATCGCAAGCTTCATTCACGAAGGCGCCATGGCCTTCCTGAAGAAGGAGTACAGGACCATGATCATCGTGGTCGCAGTCCTGACTGTAGTTCTCGGCTTCGGCATCAACTGGACAACTGCAATTCTTTACATTTGCGGCGCTGCATTCTCCATCCTTGCAGGATTCTTCGGAATGCAGGTAGCCACCAAGTCCAATGTCCGCACTGCAGCAGCAGCTCAGGACGGCGGCATGAACAAGGCTCTTAAGGTCGCCTTCAGAAGCGGCGCTGTTATGGGCCTTTGCGTAACCGGCCTCGGCATCCTGGGCGTTGGCGCAGCTTTCGCCATCCTCAGCCCCGAGACTGCCAGAGAGTGCCTCACCGGCTTCGGTCTTGGCGCTTCCTCCATGGCTCTGTTCGGCCGTGTAGGCGGCGGCATCTACACCAAGGCTGCTGACGTAGGCGCAGACCTGGTAGGCAAGGTAGAGGCAGGCATCCCCGAGGATGACCCCAGAAACCCCGCAGTTATCGCAGATAACGTTGGCGACAACGTAGGCGACATCGCAGGCATGGGCTCCGACCTCTTCGAGTCCTATGTAGGCTCCATCATTTCCGCAATCACCCTGGCTCTTGGCTCCAGCTTCCTCTATGCAGGAAAGGGCGTTGAAGGCGCCATCTTCCCCCTGATCATTTCCGCAGTAGGCATCTGCGCTTCCATCGCAGGTATCTTCTCCGTAAAGGGCAAGGAAGGCTCCAACCCCGCTCACGCACTGGATATGGGTACCTATATCGCAGCTATCCTGTCTGCCATCGTATCCGTAGTTCTGAGCAAGGTATTCTTCGGCGATTTCAAAATGTGCATCCCCGTTATCTCCGGTCTGGTAGTTGGTACTGCCATCGGTAAGATCACCGAGATCTACACCTCTGCTGATTACAGCAGCGTTAAGAAGATCGCTGAGCAGTCCGAGACCGGCGCTGCCACCACCATCATCAGCGGCCTTGGCGTAGGCATGATGTCCACCGTATGGCCCATCCTGATCATCGCTGTCGGCATCCTGATCGCCAATGCATTCGGCGGACTCTACGGCATCGCACTTTCCGCTGTAGGTATGCTCTCCACCGCAGGCATGACCATCGCTGTTGACGCTTATGGTCCTGTTTCCGACAACGCAGGCGGCATCGCAGAAATGTCCGAGCTGCCCGAGAGCGTAAGAAATATCACCGATACTCTGGACTCCGTAGGCAACACCACCGCTGCCATCGGCAAGGGCTTTGCCATCGGCTCCGCAGCTCTGACCGCTCTGGCTCTCTTCGCCTCCTATTCCGAGGTCGTTAAGATGAGCAAGATCGATCTGCTGGATCCCCTTGTTATCGCAGGTCTGTTCATCGGCGCAATGCTGCCCTTCATGTTCTCTGCTTACACTATGAATTCCGTAGGTAAGGCTGCAAACCAGATGATCGAAGAAGTTCGTCGTCAGTTCAGAGAGGACAAGGGAATCATGGCCGGTACCTCCAAGCCCGACTATGCTAAGTGCGTAGAGATCTCCACCGGTGCAGCTCTGCACGAGATGATCATTCCCGCTCTGCTGGCTGTAGTTGCTCCTCTGGCTGTTGGTTTCATCATGGGAACCGAAGCTCTGGGCGGCATGCTGGCCGGCGCTCTCTCTGCAGGCGTTCTGCTGGCCATCATGATGTCCAACGCAGGCGGCGCATGGGATAACGCAAAGAAGTACATCGAATCCGGTACACACGGCGGCAAGGGCTCTGAGGCTCACAAGGCTGCAGTTGTAGGCGATACCGTAGGCGACCCGTTCAAGGATACCTCCGGTCCTTCCCTCAACATCCTGATCAAGCTGATGACCATCGTTGCTGTAGTATTCGCACCCATGTTCCTCCAGTTCGGCGGACTCCTGGGCTAATCCATAAAACGGCTCCAAAAGAGGCTCCACACGGAGCCTCTTTTTTCATTGAAATGTGACATTGAGAACCGTCCCCAATGTCACATTAGCAGAGCAGCAAGTGCTTCGAAAGACCATGGGCTAGCGCTTAATTGAACAGCGGCCGACCTTGGAGGCCGATGTGAGATTAAAGAGCGAGGTCTTGAGAGGCACTTGCTGTTCGCATGAAAATGTGACAAACAGAACCGTCCCGTTGTCACAGAAAAAGAACTTAGTTCATAAAGACATAAACCTCTTGCAATTCACCGTGCTAAAGCGTAGAATCTACACGCTATGAATACTGAAGTACTTAAAAACCGACTGCTCAGACTTCCCCGTCTGCTGCTGGGCCTCTGCCTTTTCGGCATGTCCGCCTCCATACAGATCGCAGCTGCCATAGGCACTGCATCCTGGACAGCCCTGAATCAGGGCATTGCTCTGCACCTTCCCGTCACCGTGGGACAGGTGAATATTGCAATATCCTATATCATCATCGCCATAGACCTGCTGTTTAAGCAGCCCATAGGCATTGGATCTCTTCTGAATGCCTTCTTCGTAGGCTGGTTCACGGACTTCTGGCTCAGCCTGAGCCTCTTTACCCAGCCCGAAAGCTACCTGCTGCGCCTTCTGATGCTGTTCGCAAGCATGGTCATCTCGGCCTTTGGCAGTGTGCTCTACATGGGCGCCTCCCTTGGCTGCGGACCCAGAGACACCATGATGGTAATGATCAATAAAAAGCTTGCAAAGCTGGGCTACGGAACCGTGACTATCATGGTATCCGCCATCGTGACTGCAGTCGCCTGGCTTCTCGGTGCTCCCATAGGCATAGGCACGCTGATAGTATTCCTTGCCGGAGGCACCATAATGAATCTGGTGTTTAAGCTGGTAAAATTCACCCCCAAGGACGTGGTCCACGAAAACCTGCTGGATACCATAAAAGCCCTTCGCACAAAATAGTCCGCATCTAAGCTGCCGCCGAGCAGTTTCTGCGGCTGAATCCCACATAAAACAGGCTCCGGCCTGTTTTTTTATGCTAAAATATTCAGTGTTAATCAATTCTTAAGAATTCACCCTCTTTTTTCTTAATGGGGCTTTGGAGATAATAGAAGCACAAAAGGGGTCTTGATATGTACAACATTCTTATCTGCGACGACGACAAGGACATAGTGAACGCGCTGAAGATCTATCTCAGCGACCCTTCCTACAGGCTTTTCGAGGCCTTTGACGGACAGGAGGCTCTGGAGCTCATAGGCCGGGAGGACATCCACCTGGTGCTCATGGACATCATGATGCCTAAGATGGATGGGATCACCGCCATGGTAAAGCTCAGGGAAAGCAGCAACGTACCCGTCATCCTGCTCACCGCAAAAGGGGAGGACTCGGACAAGATCCTGGGTCTTACGGTAGGCGCCGATGACTATATCACCAAGCCCTTCAATCC
>JAEEPD010000043.1 GCA_016284575.1 Bacillota bacterium
CTTCAGAACATCAATCTGCTGTCCGGCGGCGAAAAGACCATGACGGCCATAGCTCTGATGTTCGCGGTGCTCAAGGCCAAGCCCACTCCCTTCTGCATACTGGACGAGGTGGAGGCAGCTCTGGATGACAACAACATCAACCGCTTTGCCACGGCGCTTCGGGGCTTCGACAAGACCCAGTTCGCCCTGGTCACCCACCAGAAGGCAACCATGGAGCACGCGGATGTTATGTACGGCATAACCATGGCAGAGCACGGAGTCTCCAAGGTGCTGTCCTTAAGACTCGACAGCGAATTCGAATTTTAAATAAAGGAACAACGGGATGGAACCAAAGAAAAAAGGCTTTTTTGCCAGACTTGCCCAGAAGCTGGACGACCTCATACTGATGCGTCCATATGCGGATGAGGCAACCATAGACGATCTGGAGGAGATACTCATCGCCTCGGACATAGGCATGGATACCACGCTTAAGATCACTGACGAGCTCAGGGAAAGGGTCCGCACGGACCGCCTGCATTACAGCGACCAGCTGAAGCCGGCCATCGAGGAGATAACCAAGGAACTGGTGGATAAGGGCGAGGCGCTGAAGCTCAAGGACCAGTATCCGCTCTTCATCATGATGATAGGCGTAAACGGCGTGGGAAAGACCACCTCCATAGCCAAGCTGGCTCACCGCTTTAAGAAAAACGGCAGGTCCGTGCTTCTCATCGCGGCTGATACCTTCAGAGCGGCGGCTGCAGAGCAGCTCACCATCTGGAGCGAGAGGGTGGGAGTTCCCATCGTAAAGCACGGCGAGGGCGCAGACCCTTCAGCAGTCATCTTCGACGGCTGCGCGGCTGCCAAGGCCAGGGGCATAGATGTGGTCATCTGCGACACCGCAGGGCGTCTTCACAATAAAAAGAACCTGATGAACGAGCTGGCCAAGATGAACAAGGTCATCGACAGAGAGTTCCCCGGCGCTGCCAGGGAGACCCTGCTGGTGCTGGACGCCACCACTGGCAAGAATGCCATTTCTCAGGCCAGGGAGTTCAGCGAGGTAGCTGACCTTACAGGCATCGTTCTCACAAAGCTTGTCGGTACCGCAAAAGGTGGTATAGTTATAACTCTGGCGGACGAATTCGATCTGCCGGTGAAATTTATAGGGCTCGGCGAGGGCATGGAGGATCTGAAGGAATTCGATCCCGAATCCTTTGCGGAGAACATTTTCGACGAATAAAAAGGGTAAAGGGTAAATGAGCAAGGAATACGGAATCGAGTACGAAAGGGAGGTCCTGGAGGCATTTGACAAGGTGCGTTCCCAGTATGGAAACGCCAGTCCCACCAGCGACACCATTATCGCCACCCCAAACGGACTCAGCAAAGTATCCCAGGAGGTGGTCAGGTCTGACCAGCCCGTAGGCAAGGCTGTTCCAATCAACGATCCGGACGAATCTCCGGATCTGGACAGCATTTTTGAAGAGTTCAATGTTGGGGAGGAGGCTGCGGCAGCGGCTGCTTTGGGAGAGCAGACCGCGGCGCCTGAAACAGCAGTGGCGGCAACACGCAGTCAGAAGAACAGCAAGAAAGGCAAGGCCGAGGAAAGAGCCAAAGCCAAAGCCGAGAAAAAGGCTGCAAGAGAAGCCAGAAAATACAAGACAGACAAAAAGGGCAGAAAGAAAAAGAGGCATCCGATCCTCAAGTTCTTCCTGATCCTTTTCCTGCTGCTCTTCCTGGCCGGCTGCGCAGCGGCAGGCTATGTGGGCTACAGAGTCTACGGTATCATAAAGGAGACTCCGGACATCAACCCGGACAATCTCTACGAGCTGCTTTCGGAGAACTCGGTGATGCTGGACTCAGAGGGCAATCTTCTGGAGAACCTGTATCTTGACGGCCTGCGGACCAATATAGAGTACAAGGATCTGCCGGACAACCTGATAAATGCCTTCCTGGCGGTGGAGGACAAGACCTTCTGGGACCACAAGGGCTTCAATATACGGCGTATATTCGGCGCCATATACGACTTTGTCTC